>DASXYV010000562.1:0-2255 GCA_036502305.1 Acidimicrobiales bacterium | reverse complement strand
GGAGGTCGAGGAGGTCCTCATGACCCATCCCGACATCGCCGAGGCGGCTGCGGTCGGCGTGCCGAATCCATCGTCGGGCGAGACCGTCAAGGCCATCGTCGTCCTCGAGCCGGGCGCCCACTTGGACACCTCAGAGGTCATTGACTACTGCTCCGAGCGGCTCGCCCGCTACAAGTGCCCCACCGAGGTCACCTTCGCCACAACGCTGCCCCACGGCACCACGGGCAAGCTGATGCGCCGGGCCCTCCAGTAAGCGCGCACCGGAGCCTGGGCGCTGCGCGCCTGCGGCTGTCATCGGGCCGGCCTCCCAGGCCGGCCTACGATCTGTCATGGTCGACGGACGGCTCCGGCGCATCCCAGAGGCGACCGTGGCGCGCCTGCCCGTCTACTGGCGGGCCCTGCTCGAGCTGGCCGACGCCCGGACACCCACCGTGTCCTCCGAGGTGCTGGCCGAGATGGCTGGGGAGAATGCCGCCAAGGTCCGCAAGGACCTGTCGTATCTCGGTTCCTACGGCACGCGGGGGGCGGGCTACGACGTGCAGCTGCTCACCACGCAGATCGGTCACGAGCTCGGGCTCAACGAGGACTGGCCCGTGGTGATCGTCGGCGTCGGGAACCTGGGTCGGGCCCTCGCCAACTACCGGGGGTTCTCGACACGAGGCTTTCGAGTTGCAGCCCTGGTCGACGACGATCCGGCCAAGGTCGGCCAGGTCATGGGGGGCCTGGCCGTCAGCCCGGTGGACGATCTGCCCGCGCTGGTCGAGCGCGAGCGGCTCGCCATCGGCCTCATCGCCACGCCGGCGGCTGTGGCCCAGGGCGTGGCCGACCGTCTGGTGGCCGCCGGGGTCACCTCGCTGCTCAACTTCGCCCCCGCCGTGATCACCACACCAGCCCACGTCCTCCTCCGCCAGGTCGACCTCTCGATCGAGCTGCAGATCCTCAGCTTCTACGAGCGCCATCCCCTGGAGGTGGGCAGGCGACGGGCGCGCCCGGTCGGCCACTCCCTGGGCGGGGACGGCCGGGCTCTCACCTCGGACCGACCAGCCGGGCCGGCTGTCTCGTCGGGCCGGCCTCCCGGGCCGGCTGTCTCGGGCCGGCCTCCCGGGCCGGCCACGCCGGTTTGATCGGGCCGGTTTGATCGGGCCGGTTTAATTGGGACGGATGGCTGTCGAGACACCCCAGTACCCGGTGAACCTCGTCCTCGCACGCCAGCCTTGCCTGGTGGTGGGGGCGGGCCGGATCGCGAGCCGCCAGGCTGAAGGTCTCCTCGCCTGCGGGGCCAGGGTCCACGTCGTCGCCGAGCACATCGACAGCCACATCCGGGCCCTGGACGTCAGCTGGGAGGAGCGGCCCTACCGGCGTGGTGACGTCGCCGGGTACCGGCTGGTCATCGCTGCCACCGACGACCCGGCCGTCAACCGCGCCGTCTTCGAGGACGGCGAGGCCGAGGGCGTGTGGGTGAACAGCGCCGACGACCCCGACTCGTGCGCCTTCACCCTGCCGTCGGTCATCCGGCAGGGGGCCGTGATGGTCACCGTCTCCACCGGCGGGCGCAGCCCGGCCCTGTCGGCGTGGCTCGGGACCAGGCTGGCCGAGCAGCTGGGACCGGAGTACGGCGTGCTGGGGGAGCTCCTCGCCACCGAGCGGGAGCGGCTCAAGGCCGCCGGCCGGTCGACCGAGGGACTCGACTGGCAAAAGGCGCTCGACTCCGACATGCTCGACCTCATCAGGAGCGGCCAGGTCGAACGAGCGAGGGAGCTGCTTCAGGCGTGCCTGTCGTCGTCGTAGGGCTCAACCAGCGCACCGTGGCGCTCGACATGCTCGAGCGCATGACGGTGAGCGACGCCCAGCTCCCGAAGGCCCTCCGCGACCTCAAGGACCGCTCCCACCTCTCCGAGGTCGTCGTCCTCTCCACCTGCCTGCGCACCGAGGTCTACGCCGTCGTGGAGCGGTTCCACGGTGGCGTGAGCGACATACGCGGCTTCCTGGCCGGGCTCAGCTCGTCCCCGCCGGAGGACTTCGCCGATGACCTGTACAGCTATTTCGAAGAGGGCGCGGCGGCGCATCTGTTCGAGGTGGCCGCCGGCATCGACTCCGCCGTCCTGGGCGAGGGGGAGGTCCTGAGCCAGGTGCGCAACGCCTGGGAACGGGCCTGGGAGGAGTCGGCCGCCGGACCGACGCTCTCCCATCTGTTCCGCCACGCCGTGGAGGTCGGGAAGCGGGCCCGGTCCGAGACAGCCATCGCCCGGGGGATC
>DASXYV010000561.1:0-3025 GCA_036502305.1 Acidimicrobiales bacterium | reverse complement strand
TGGTCGGCCACTGCCTCGGGGGCCTGCCCGACGAGGCCTGCGGGCTCCTCGGGGGTGACCCGGCGAGCACCCAAGTCGCCGTCTGCTACCCGACCAGGAACGTGGCCGGCTCGGCCCGGACCTACACGGTCGATCCTCAGGATCACCTGCGGGCCGACCGCGACGCCGAGTCTCGCGGCCTGGAGATCGTCGGGGTCTTCCACTCGCACACCCACACCGATCCCTATCCCTCGGCCACCGACGTCGCCCAGGCCCCCGACCCCAGCTGGCACTACGTGCTGGTCTCCCTTCGAGACGAAAGCCCGACGCTGCGCTCGTACCGGATCGTGGACGGGAAGATCGACGAAGAGCCGGTTGTCCTCGAAGGCCGTTAGAATCTCCAGTGAAGAGGTCAACATTTCCCTGGAGGGGTCGGTGTCCGTAGAAGTGCGACTGCCCACGGTCCTCCGCCAGCACGCCAGCGGCCAGTCGTCGGTCACGGCATCTGGCTCCACCGTCGGCGAGGTCCTCGAGGACCTGGTCCGGACCTTCCCCGGCATGGCCGGCCAGGTCGTCACGTCCGACGGGACCCTGCACAAGTTCGTGAACGTCTACCGGAACGACGACGACGTCCGCTATCTGGACCGGCTGGACACGAAGGTCTCGGACACCGACGTGATCTCCATCCTCCCCGCCGTGGCCGGCGGCGCCGGACCGGCACGCTCGTAGGAGCGACGTGGCCTACTACGCCAGCGTCCTGGACCTGATCGGGAACACGCCGCTCGTCGAGGTCAGCGCCCTCAGCCCCAACCCGGACGTCCGAATCCTCGCCAAGCTGGAGGGGCAGAATCCTGGCGGATCCATCAAGGACCGCATCGCCGTCTCCATGGTCGAGGAAGCCGAGAAGGACGGCACCCTGAAGGCCGGCCAGACTCTGATCGAGCCGTCCTCGGGCAACACCGGCATCGGATTGGCCATGGTGTGCCGACTCAAGGGCTACGGCCTCAAGATCGTGCTCCCCGCCAACGTGTCGATCGAGCGCCGCCAGCTCCTCGAGGTCTGGGGAGCCGAGATCATCGAGTCGCCGGGCGAAGAGGGCTCGAATGGCGCCGTCCGCCTGGCCCGCGACCTGGCCCAGCGGCATCCCGAGTACGCCTTCCTGTACCAGTACGCAAACCAGGCCAACCCCAAGGCCCACTACGAGGGGACCGGGCCCGAGATCTGGCGGGACTGCCCCGAGGTCACCCACTTCGTGGCCGGGCTGGGCACCAGCGGCACGCTGCTCGGCGTCGGTCGGTTCCTCAAGGAGCGCAACCCGGCCGTCCGTGTCTGGGCCATCGAGCCGCCAACGGGCGAGATGGTCGACGGCCTGCGCAACCTCGACGACGGCTACATTCCGCCGATCTTCCTCGACAACGACGGGCCCGACCTCCTGGATCGCAAGACCATGGTGGGGACCCGTGAGTCGATCGAGTGGACCCGGCGGCTGACCGACGTCGGGCTGTTCGGGGGCATCTCGTCGGGCGCCGTCATGGCCGGGGCGGTCCGGTGCGCCTCGTCCATCAGTGCGGGCGTCGTCGTGATCGTGGTCGCCGACGGTGGCTGGAAGTACCTCTCGACCGGTGCGTGGACCGGCGATCTGGACGCCGTCGCCGAGCGGGCCCGGCACACCATCTACTTCTGAGCTTCGGCAGTGGGCGCCCCGCTGGAGGCCCTGGAGGCCCAGGCCCGCAGCATGCTGCCCCGGGCCGTGTACGACTATCTGGCCGGGGGCGCCGACGACGAGCGCACCCTGGCGGACAACGTCGCCGCCTGGGCCCGGCTGCGGCTGCGGCCGAGGATCCTCCGTGACATGACGGAGGTGTCGGTCGCCACGACGGTCCTCGGCACCCCAGTCCGGCTGCCGGTGCTGGTGGCCCCGGTCGCCTTTCACCGCGTGGCGCATCCCGAGGGCGAGGTGGCCACGGCGCGAGGCGCTGCGGCGGCCGGCAGCATCATGGTCGTGTCGACCCGGGCCTCGACGACCCTCGAGAACGTCGCCGCCGCCGCTCCCGAGCTCCCGCTGTGGTTCCAGGTCTACGTCCTCCGCGACCGGGAGTGGACGGCCGAGCTGGTCGCGCGGGCGGCGGCGTCGGGCTATCGGGCCCTGGTCCTGACCGGCGACACGCCCTTCGTCGGGCGTCGCCGGCGCGATGCGGACAACGACTTCGTGCTGCCTCCGGGCGTTGGCATGGCCAACCTCCCCGCCAGCGCCGAGGTCGCCGTCGCCGACCCCGACGACTACCCCGGCGCCCACCAGAGCCCGGCGGTCACATTCGACGACATCGGGTGGCTGGCATCGATCTCCCGCCTGCCGATCGTGGTGAAGGGCGTGCTGCGGGGCGACGACGCCCTGCGCTGCATCGACGCCGGTGCGTCCGCCCTCGTCGTCTCGAACCACGGAGGTCGCCAGCTCGATGGGGCCGTGGCGGGAGCCGACGCCCTCCCCGAAGTGGTGCGCGCGGTGGCGGACCGCGTCGAGGTCTACGTCGACGGCGGGATCCGCCGGGGGACCGACGTCCTCAAGGCCTTGGCCCTCGGCGCCCGGGCGGTGCTGGTGGGCCGCCCGCTGGTCTGGGGACTGGCCACGGCCGGGGAGGCCGGTGCCCAGGGCGTGCTCGAGCTGCTCGGATCCGAGCTCGCGCAGGCGATGGCCCTCGCCGGCGCCAGCGGGGTGGACGACGTGACGCCCGATCTCGTCGCCCCGAGCCCCACGGCGCCCCACCGGTAGTCTTCGCCCGTGGACGACCGGCCCATCGGGATCTTCGACAGCGGATTCGGCGGGCTCACCGTGGTAAGAGCCCTGCTGGACCTGGTTCCCGGGGAGGACCTGGTCTATGTCGGCGACACCGGCCGCTACCCCTACGGCCCGCGCCCGCTGGACGAGGTGGCCGGGTTCGCCCTCGAGATCGGCGGCCACCTGGTGGACGACCACGACGTGAAGCTCGTGGTGGTGGCCTGCAACACCGCGACCGCCGCCGCGCTCGAGCTGCTCCGCGACGAACTG
>DASXYV010000560.1:0-6814 GCA_036502305.1 Acidimicrobiales bacterium | reverse complement strand
TCTTCCTCGCCAGCCCACTGGAGAACCACAACAGCGTCCAATGGATCACCGCCGGTGGCGCCACCCACCGGCCCTTCTCGTACACCTCCGAGGTGTTCTACATGGGCCTGGTCGTGGCCCTGGCGTGCTTCTTCGTCGCCTACAACCTCCGCCGCAGCCGTACCGCGCGAGCGTTCCTCGCGATCCGCGACTCCGAGCCCACCGCCATCGCATTCGGCATCAACCCCATGGCCTACAAGCTGTTGGCCTTCTGCATCGGCGGCGGCGTGGCTGCGGCCGCTGGAGCGGTGTTCGCCTACCTGTACATCAACATGGACCCCACCGCGTTTCTGTTCATCACCGGGGTCACGTTCGTCGGATACGGGATCATCACCGGTATTGCCGAGCTGTTCGGGGCAGTCCTCGTCGGCGTCCTCTTCGCCGTTCTGCCCCAGGTGCTGGCCACCCCCGTGAACGGAGTGAACCAGACCGTTCAGATCCTCAATGGGGTCCTGTTGGTGCTCACGGTCTACAGCTACCCGAGCGGCCTGGCGGGCTTCCTGAAGCGCCTGTTCCGGCCCGACGACGAGACGGCCCAGATCCTCACGGCCGGCGAGTTCTCACCGGCGCCGAACGCTGCGGCGCCGGCGCTGAGCGGCAACGGCGGTGACCGGTCAGGGCCTGTACCTACCGCAGCGACGGCCGGAGCTCTTGCGACATCCGCTCCCGCGTCAACACCCGCCGCTGCCGCCACCGCCACCCTCCCGGCTCCACCGGTCACTCCCCGGTCCCCTCACGAGGAGCAGGCGCTCTGGTCGAGGCCGGCGCGGGCAGGAGATCCGACCAGCTCGGCGGAGCCGCCCGGTGCGCCACCCCGCCAGCGGGCCCAGGCCGCCAGTCAGCGCCCGCTTCGACCCCGCCCGCTCAGGGAGCCGGCCGATCGCGCGTCTCGACCACTGCGGGCGAGGCGACCGCCGCCACCGACACCGCTGCCGCCCGACGGGGACGAGGTGACATGAGCCGCCTGCCGTCGCTTCCGAAGCTTCCGGCGCTCGGTGACCTCAGATGGATCCCGGGACGCCGCTCACCGACCCGCGACTACCCGGCCGCCGAACACACCGACGACGGCCTGGACCTCATTGGCGACGACGAGGTCGACGCGACGCTCGCCACCGGCGAGATGCCGCGCCAGGGACATAGCGCCGACGCCGTACTCGAGGTGCAGCAGGTCACCCTGCGCTTCGGCGGGCTCGTCGCCCTCGACAACATCTCCCTCAGCGTCCACGAGGGAGAGATCGTCGGCCTCATCGGGCCCAACGGCGCCGGCAAGACGACACTCTTCGAGTGCATCTCGGGCTTCTACCGCCCCGATCGTGGTCATGTGCATTACCGGGTGCCCGAGGGCGCCGAGGGTGCCGAGCCCGGTCAGGTCCTCGACCTGCTTGGCCAGCCGCCGCACCGCCGGGCGTGGCTGGGCATCGGCCGGACCTTCCAGAGCTGCCGCATGTTCCAGAACCTGAGCGTGTTCGACGCGCTCCGCATCGCCCATCACCGCTGGATGACAACCGGCCCCGTGTCGGCCGGGCTGGGCACCAAGCGCTCCGCAGCGGACGAGGAGCAGGTGTCCGAGGCCACATCCGACCTGTGCCGGATGATGGGATTGCGACCGTACGAGAACAAGTTCTGCGCCGAGCTGAGCTACGGCACCCTCAGGCTGGTCGAGCTGGCCGCGATCATGGCCCTCAAGCCCAAGTTCCTGCTCCTCGACGAGCCCAGCTCGGGGATCAGCCAGAAGGAGACGGAGCAGCTTCTCCCGCTGCTGAGGGAGGTGCGGGAGGCGACCGGCTCGACGATCCTCATCATCGAACACGACATGCCGCTCATCATGGGGCTGTCGGATCACATCTACGCCATGGCAGCGGGAGCGGTCATCGCATCGGGGCCGCCCGACGAGGTCCAGTCCGACCCCGGCGTTATCGAGAGCTACCTCGGCACCTCGCGCTACGGGACGGTGGTGGGAAGCAATGCCTGACGGAGCCCGACGCGAGGCGGCGTTCACCGAGGACGACGTGCCCGGGGAAGAGATTCTGGACGCAGGTCCACCCCCGCTGCTGCGACTCCAGGGCGTCGACGCCGGGTACGGAGCGGTCCAGGTCCTGCGGGACGTCGACCTGGCGGTCCAACCCGGCGAGATCATCGCCCTCCTCGGCACCAACGGCGCAGGCAAATCGACGATCCTCAAGGTGATCTCCGGGCTCATGCACCCGTGGGGAGGCAGGGTCACCTTCGAGGGCGAGGACATCTCCCGCTGGGCCCCCGAGCAGACCGTGCGGGCCGGCATCACCCAGGTGCCGGGTGGGCGCGGGCTCCTGCCCAATCTCACCGTGCTCGAGAACCTGGAGATGGGTGCCCACACGATCCGCCGAGACCGGGCGAGGGTGAAGCGCAACATCGCCCGGGTCTGCGAAGTCTTCCCGCGCCTTGGCGAGCGCAGGAAGCAGCTGGCGGGGACGCTGTCAGGCGGCGAAGGGCAGATGCTGGCCCTGGGACGGGCGTTCGTGCTCGAGCCCAAGATGATGATGATCGACGAGCTGTCCCTGGGCCTTGCTCCGACCATCGTCCAGGGCCTGGTCGACGTCCTCCACCAGCTCAACGAGGAGGGTGTCGCCTTCATCCTCGTCGAGCAGCACGCCAACCTGGCCCTGTCGGTGACCGACCACGCCTACTTCCTCGAGAAGGGCCAGATCCGCTTCGACGGCCCGAGCCAGGAGCTGCTGGAGCGGGACGACCTGCTCCGCTCGGTGTTCCTCGCGGGCGCAACGGTGGGGGCGTGAGAGTGAGCAGAGCACACGTCGCGGGAGCGAGGAGCCGGCCGATTCGCGGTCGCGGCCGGCCGTTCGCCAGCTGGTGCCGGTGTGACGCCGCCCGAGGGTGCTCGGGCGGCACTGTGTGCGGAGGTGTGACGTGAACGCGCCGATGAAGCCGACGAGCGGGACGAGCGATCTGGGCGAGGGGCTCCGGCTCATCATGCGCGGCGGCGGGCCCAAGCTGGTAGCGGCCGGGCTGTCGTTGTCGCTCATCGTGGGGCTGGCGTTCATCTCGACGATCGAGGCCAACAACCGCGCCCATCACCAGAGCAACCTGTCTGCCAACGGCTCCTCCGGCTCGGGCGACAACAGCGGGGTCGGAGGAGGGAGTGGCGGATCCGGCGGTGGAGCCAACGGGGCCAACGGGGGCACCAGCGCCAACGGCACCGCCGCGGGGGCGGGCGGCGGCAGCGGGAGCGGCGGCGGCGGCGCTACGGGGGCCAAGACGGGCGGAGGCGCGACTGGCGCCAACACCACCGGGGGTAACTGCCCGGGCAACAACCCCGACATCGGGGTCACCTGCAACCAGATCCTGGTCGGCGGGATCACCGTGCTCTCGGGTCCCCTCGGCATCTACGGCGAGCAGGGGCTCCAGGCGGCCCAGGCCTGGCTGAGCTACTACAACGCCGTCTACGCCCCAGCCCACCACCTACGGCAGGAGAAGCTCGTCTACTACGACGACCACGGGGCGGACCCCTCCCAGGACGCCATCCTGACCCAGAAGCTGATCGAGCAGGACCACGTGTTCGGGATCGGCGGCATGCCCGCACCCCAGGGAGCGAACCCGTACCTGGTCCAGCACCGTGTTCCCCTCATCGGCGACCTCGGCCTCAACCCCGTCAGCTACCAGAGCCCGATGATCTTCCCGACGGCCCCGACTCCCAACGTCCAGGCCGGCACCGATCTCCAGGCCAAGGTGGTCGAGGACAAGTTCCACCCCAAGCACGTCGGGGCAATCATCTCCCCCTTGCCCGGTCAGGACCCGGCGCCGCTGGAGCAGAACTTCAGGAACTCATACGGCCACTACGGCACCCAGGTCGATTTCCAGGTCATGACAACGTCGGAGTCCGACTGCAACAGCCACATGCTCAACATCAAGGGCAAGAACCCGGATTTCCTCGTGCTGCCCGCGCCGTCGAACAACTTCCTGCTGTGCATCCAGGCGGCCCAGAGCCAGAACTACTACCCGGGCAGCGGCCTCGGGGGGAGCATCCACGGCTGGCTCGGCGGGAGCGGGATCAGCGTCGAGATGCAGCAGTGCGGCAGCCTCTGCGCCACCGCTGGGGGCGGGATCTATTCCTACGGCGCCTTGTTCTACGACCCCACCCAGTACTCCAACCACGATCCCAACTCGGGCATGGACCTCTACAACTCCCTGATGTCCAAGTACGCACCCAATGTCGACAAGACCTCGATCATCTCCCTGAACTACTACGCGGGCGCGATGGTGAACTCGTTGCTGCTCGCCCAGGCGGCGGCCACGCCGCCATATCTCACCCGTGATCACATAATCCAGCTGGCCAACCAGTTCAAGCTCGACACGGGTATGGGACTCAACCTCAACTGGGCCGACCCGCCCAACAGCCCGAACGCCCACATCGGTACGGTCTGCGGCTTCCCGGAGCAGGCCGTCCAGCAGGGTAGTGGCTCGGCCTGGCACGTGATCCCCACCAAGATCTGCGGCGGTTAGGACCGTGACGTGATCATCACCAGCGTCGTCCTGCTCGCCGCCGCCGTGGGGCTCCTCATCATCGGCGCCGTACAGGGCAACCCGACGATGCTCGAGGTCTCGCTCGGCGCAGGCGCCGCCGGCGCGCTGGCCCTGTACGCGGGCAACGCCTCCGCCCGGCGCATCGCGCTGGCTCGCGGCGTCCCCGTCGAGGCGGTCCTCGCCAGTCGACTCCGCCGGACACCACCGGGCCCAGCCGCCCCTTCCGGGGAGACCGCAGGGAGCACTGAGGCGACTGTGACACCGCCCACCGAAGCACCGCCTCCGCCCCCGATCGACGGCTACGACGACATGCCGGCCAGGGAGGTGACCAGGCTGATCTTCTCGGGCGCCCTACCCGACGCCGCCCTGTCCGAGATGCTCGTGTACGAGGCGTCCCATCGGCGGCGCCGGTCGGTGCTCACGGCCCTCCTCGACACAGTCGGGCCCGACCGCGCACGCACCGAGACCCGTACCCGGCCTCACCAGGCCGCTGAGCACGCAGGGCCGACCTAGAGGTCCAGTCGCCCCCAGAGGGCGAAGAACTGCCACCCCCGGTCCGGGAAGCCGGCGGCGTCGGCCACGCGCGCCGAGGCTGCGTTGTCGAAATCGTGCAGGTACGTGGGCACCGCTCCCTCGGCCAGCACCCGCCGGGCCGCCTGCGCGACCAAGCGACGGGCGATCCCTCTACCCCGCACCGCTTCCTCGGTCACCACGGCCAGCTCGTGGCCCCACCGGTCGTGCTGCTTGCGACCGACACCGGCGCCGTAGCGCCCCTTGTCGTCCCACGCGATCAGGACCTCGCCGTTGAAGGGGAGGAGCCACGGCGGCACGCGGGGATCGCTCGTCGACACCCAGTCCCCCGCGTCCTCCAGCTCGGTGGGGCGCACGCTCCAGCGAAAGCACCCCCGCCCCAACCGTCCGCGCCCCTGACCCACCGCGCGCGCCAGGCTGTCGCCCAACCCTTCCTGTCGTTCGTCGGTCACCGACAGCAGTCGGTCGCGGGTCAGGCCCAGCCCCTGCACCGCCGGCTCCCTGCCGGGCGGCACCGACAGCACCACCCCGACCGGGCTGGCGACACCCATGAAGGGTCGAGTCCGACCGTCCCAGCCAGGACCGACGCGAAGCGGTGACCCGACCACGACCACCTCGCCCGGCGGCGCGGGCCAATGCCCGAGCCAGTGGCGGAGGTGGGTGTGGAGCCGGTGAAGGCCGTCACCCAGATAGCGCGGGTTGGCGACCTCCAGCTTGGCCTCGACCGTCTCCCGTACGACGGCGGTCACCTCCTCGAGACGATCGTCCAGGGCGCCCGTGCGGATGGCGGCGGCCAGCTCGGCGTCGCTCGACAGGCCCAACCGACCGAGCGCGGCGGCGTGCGCCCGAGCCTGGTCGGGGCCGAGCACCAGCTCACGCTCGACCATGGCGAGGACGTTGATGGCCACCCTGGTGTGGAACCGCACTCGGCCTTCGGTGGCGGGCAGCACGTCCCGTTCCAGGAACTCCCGCACCGCCTCGGTCAGGCCCGCCGCGCTCGGGTCGTCGTGCGGGTTCACCGGGGAGACGACATCAGGCCAGCACCGGCGCGTGGCCCGGTGCCACCAGGGCCAGCAGGTCCCACTCCACCTCGCAGACCCGACGGCCGATGGCGGCCAGCTCGACCGAGCGCACGGCACCCGAGGTGTGCGTGGCCGCCTGCATGATGCACATGATCCCCCACTTGAGGGTGCCCAGCGTCTCCCACCACCGCAGGGCGGCCCGGTCGACGGGCTGACCGCTCGCCCGCTCGTAGGCGTCGAGGAGCTGCTCGTAGGTGCCGAACCCGCCAACGGGAAGCGGTTGTCCGAAGCGCCACGACTTCACGCACAACCAGCCCAGGTCCTCCATCGGATCGCCCAGGTGGGCCAGCTCCCAGTCGAGCACGGCGCGGATGCCGTCGGGCCCCACGATGAGGTTGCCGTTGCGAAAGTCGCCGTGCACCACCACGGTGCGCCCCGCGTCGACCCGGTGCGCGTCCAGCCAGCGGAAGCCGATCTCGAACGCCGGATGCGGCTCACCCAGCTGGTCGAGGATCGCCCGGAACGCGTCGACCTGGTCGGGATTCTCGAGACCCGGCACGTCGCTCGGCGGGATGCGGTGGATCCCAGCCAGGGCCTGGCCGCACTGGGCGGCCAGCATCGGCCGGACAGCGGCGTAGGCGTCGTCGCGCAGGATGTGACGGGGGATGGTCTCGCCCTCGACGCGGTCCATGACGATGAACGAG
>DASXYV010000559.1:0-7268 GCA_036502305.1 Acidimicrobiales bacterium | reverse complement strand
TTCTGGCCATTCGGCGTCACCAGCAGGTCGGCTGCGTGCGGGTTGTCACCCTGCGCCTCCTGGTCAGTCCCGACCTGCGCGTAGCGCCGGCCGTCGGCGCCGGAGACGTTGACCTTCGCGTTGTGGCAGCCGGGTTGCGCTGCCTGGGTCGTGTTGGCGTCTGCATTCGGGGCGCAGTCCTGCTGGCTCGGGCTGTAGCCCCCGGTGCTGACCGCCTGCGCCATGCCAGCTCCCGCGACGAGCAGCGCCACCGCCCCCAACCCAGCAATCCCCACCCTGACCGTGCGCATCGCGCCTCCCAGCAACCACGAGCCGAAGCCCTTGTTCTTGGTCGTTCGACCCCTCCGGCCCCATACCTGCCGCCAACAGGCGAATGTGCCCGATTTCTGACGTTTGCGTCAGGGTCGGCGTCGTCGGACGCTCGCGGCGCTGACGGCTATTGGCGTGGTGGGAACACCCGCCGGTACCGCCGACGCCTGGCCTGGACCATGAGCAGTGTGATGCCGGCGTGGGCGGCGGGGAGAGGGCGAAGGGGCTCAGGAGGGCGCCGCGACTCCGATGACGGCGTCCCTTGCGGAGCGGCCATGGAGTGCATGATTCGCCGCCGGCATGTGTGTTCCTGCCTGATCGGACCCCCTGTGACCAGTGGCACCCGTTACCGTGTGACCGATGGACGCTCCTGACCGCCCTCGCGGGCGTCTGCCGACCGGGCGAGCCGGCCTTCCATCCGATCGCGTCGATCCGGCTCGCGCACCGGGCCCCCGGCTGCCTGCCGCTGAGCGCCGTCGCCAGCTGCTCGACGTGGCGCTCGAAGCCTTCGCCGCCAACGGCTTCCACGTCACGTCGATGGACGACATCGCCGAGGCCGCCGGCGTCACCAAGCCAGTGCTGTATCAGCATTTCCGGTCGAAGCGGGCCCTGTACCTGGAGCTGCTCGACGACGTGGGTGCGCGGCTGATGGAGGCCATCACGAAGGCCACGGCCACCGCCACCGGGCCCCGCCAGCAGGTCGAGGCCGGGTTCGCCGCATATTTCCGTTTCGTCTCGGTGCACGAGCACGCCTTCCGGTTGCTGTTCGGAAGCCTGGCCCGGCGGGACGAGGAGTTCAGCGCCGCCGTCCGCCGCGTCGAGGACTCGATCGCCGGAGCCGTGGCGGAGCGGATCGATGCCGACATCGACACGGCGCACCGCAGGTTGCTCGCCTACGCGGTGGTCGGCATGGCCGAAGGTGCCAGCAGCCACGTGGTCACGCGGCGCTCGCTCGCGGCGCGCGGCGACGGCGCCGACGGGGCTGCCAGGCCCGATCGGGCTGACGGCGGGGGGATCGATATCGATCCCGACGAGCTGGCGCACCGTATCGCCGAGCTGGCCTGGGCGGGTCTACGGGGCGTCGGGAGCCCGTAGACGCTCGCCAGAGGGCTCCGCCGCCTCGCACGCCGACAGGACCCGCGCTGTGTTCACGATGGCCACCTGGTCAGGAGATGGAGCTCAAGTGGACCACGTACCACTGGCCGCGCCACGAGATGAGCGACCCCACCGCGAACGACTGCGCCCGGCCGTTGATCGTGTAATGAAGCCTCGTCCCGTAGACCCGCCAGTAGCCGATCTTGTTGTACTCGACCCCGGGCGTGATCCATTCGGCTTGGGACTGCGGCACGTCGATGCCGACGAGCTGGGCCTGCGCGCCGTTCGCACCGAGGCTGCGATGAAGGGAGTCGATGTCGCGGCCGTAGGCCGCGACCAACCGGTCCTGCCAGTCATCGGCGGGGTCGGAGATGGCCTTCACCTGGAGATAGGCCGTCAGCGGAAAGAAGAACGGCATCGCCGACCTGGGGTCATCGTTCACGACGGCCTCCCACAGGTCGTTGACGCCGGTAGTGAACATCGCACCGCCTGCCACGGGCTCGTCTCGGGTCTGCGGCAGCGTCCCCGGGTCGGTGGTCGTGGTGGTCGTCGGGGCGGTGGTGCTCGTGGTGGTCGGCGACGTTGTCGGGGGGAGCGTCGCCGAGGCAGCGGGGCCGCCGGGCGAACTCGTGCTGCACGCAGCCAGGGCGGCCCCGGCCAGCATGGTGGCGACAGTGCCCGCCACGGGGGCTCGCCCGGGCTGCTGACGCTGCACGAAGCCCCGGAGCACGGCCGACCACGCTAGTGGGCAGAGGTGCGGCGGCCGTGAGAGCCCGTGATGGCGCCGAGGGCCGCCCTAGAGAAGGTGGTGGGTGAGATCGCCGAAGAGGTCGCAGATGATGTGACGTTCGGTGAACCGCCAGGTCCCCTCGGGGCACTCGAAGCGGTCGTGGTAGCGCCCGGCGATGATGGGCTGGAGGGCCAGCTCGGGGGTGGCCTGGAGCACGGTGAAGTACGAGCGCGCACGCGCCGTGCCGGCCTCGTCGTCCACCTCGACGACGAGGTTGGTCGTGACGTGCTTGGTCTTCGGGGTGCTCGTGTCGTCGTAGATGCGGGTCGACCGTCGGTACATCTCGAGGACGTCGTCCCGTCCGGCCCTGACGGCGTCGCTTCCCTCGGCACTGATCGTGCCGCCCGCGAACAGATCGGCGACGCCCTCGAAGTCCCCGGCGTCGATCCGCTCGGCGTAGGCGTACACGAGGTGGGCGATGGCCGTCTGGGCGTCCATTGGGGGGGTCAGGTGTCCTCGGGCCCCGAGACGGCGGAGGCGAGCAGGACGAACAGCTCCCCCACGAGACGGCGGTAGCGGGGCGAGTCTTCCTCGTCGATGGCGGCGAGCTGCGTCAACCCCTCGAGCGCCGCGCGGCTGAGGTCGGCGAAGTCGCGGGCGGAGACGCGGGGTCGCACGCCTCGGCGGTCCCACTCCTCCTCGATCACGCGCGCCACCTTGTCGCCGCTCTTGCGCTCGAAGTCGGCCAGTCGCTTCCGCACCTCCGGGTTTCGCAGTGCAGCCAGGCGCAGCTCGAGTGCGAGGCCGGGCCAGTTCGACGTGAAGCGGTTCGCCGACTCCCAGGCGGCGGTGGCTGCTACGGCATCGGCGACGAGGTCGGCGCGGCCCGTCGCCTCCATGGCGTTCAGGACGGCGTCGAGCTGGACGTCCATGTAGTGGTCCAGCACGCCGAACAGCAGCTCCTCCTTGCTGCCGAAGTTGGAGTAGATGGCGCCGCGGCTGAAGCCGGCGACCTCGCCGATCTCCTCCAGCGAGGCTCCGTAGAAGCCCTTCTGGGCGAAGACCTGGGCCGCCGCCTCGACCAGGGTCCTCCTTGTGAGCTGGCGGCGCCGCTCGGGAGTCAGCTTCTCGACGGGCACGCCATCCATCATGCCAGGACTCGTCAGCCTTGACTTCTAGATACGATTCTGTATATTGGCGACAGTAGCGTTCTGCAACAACAGAGCTGCATCAGGTGGTGGGGCATGATCGAGAACGAAGCCGTGCAATGGGTCCGCCGGCGGCTCGAGTTCGAGGCCTGGTTGAGCGCCCTGCGGGCCGCGGCGTCGGAAGCCGCCGATCCGTCCCCCCGCTCCGCCGAGGTCGGCGACCTCGCTACCGGCGCATGCGATGGCTGCGGCCCCGCGTCCTTATCGGTACCACCAGAGCCCGGCCTTCCTCGCGGGTCGAGGCCGTACGTCCTCACGAGAGAACAGGGTCGGCAGGACGCTGCCGTCAGTGAGCCGGCGAATGCGGTAGCCGCCAGCGACGAGCTCAGCGATGTCGAAGCCTCGGCTCCAGGTGCCGGTGAACCGGTTCCGCACCTCGACGTGCGTGCCCGGGCTCAGCGACTCCAGCTCTGGTGAGGTGGCGGAAACCCCTGGATCACCCATCGCCTCCCCCCGGCTGAGGTTGGTGCGGGGCAGGGTAACCGACTCGGGCACGTGGCGCGGTCCCGTTCCATTCCGCGCTGGCCCCCGGGCGCATCGCCGGTCAGGCGTTCACGTCGATTCGGGCGCCGGATCGAGCGGGACGACGACCCGGTGAGTGCGTAGTGTCCTACCCGGACCAGGGCACGAGGCGAGGAGGGCCGCCTGATGGAGACAGAGGTGGAGGAGATCGCCGAGGGCATCTACCGGCTCTCGACGTTCATCCCCGACGCCAACTTCATGTTCAACCAGTTTCTGGTGGACGCCGAGGAACCGCTGCTGTTCCACGCCGGCCTGCACAACCTGTTCCCAGCGGTGAGCGCAGCGGCGGGGAGCGTCGTGCCGGCCGAGCGCCTGCGCTGGATCACGTTCGGCCACGTCGAGGCGGACGAATGCGGGGCCATGAACCAGTGGCTGGCGGCGGCGCCCAGGGCCGAGGTCGCTCATCCGGCCATGGGCTGCATCGTCTCGGTGAACGACCTGGCCGACCGGCCGCCGCGTCAACTGGCCGACGGCGAGGTCCTCGATCTCGGGGGCAAGCGGGTCCGCAGCATCGACACCCCCCACGTCCCGCACGGCTGGGACGCCCACGTGCTGTTCGAGGAAACGACGGGCACCCTGCTCTGCGGCGACCTGTTCACCGCCATGGGGCCGAGCCCGGCGCTGACCGAGGGCGACCTCCTCGAGCCGGCGATCATGGCCGAGGACGTGTTCCGGGCCACCTGCCTAACACCGGATACTTCTCCCACGATCCGCCGCTTGGCCGGGCTCCAGCCGGGCACCCTCGGCCTCATGCACGGCCCTTCGTTCACCGGCGACGCTGAAGCCCAGCTCTGGGGGCTCGCCGACGCCTACCAGGAGCGCCTCACCTCGGCCCTGAAAGCAGGGAGGTAGCTGCGCAGGTCGTGGGTGTTGTCAGGCGCCGGGACGGTCAGCCGTCGATCGGGTGGAGGAGGACCAGGGGTATCTCTCGGGTGGTCTTTCGCTGGTAGCCGGCGTAGTTGCGGTGGTCGGCGGTGACGAGAGGCCACAACCTGGCCCGCTCCTCCGTGCCGGCGATCTCCGCCCGCATCGGCTGTGCCGGCTTGCCGCCCATCGACACGGTGACCTCAGGCTTGTCCCGCAGGTTGAGGTACCAGGCGGGGTGGTGGTCGTCGCCTCCCCGCGACGCCACGACGACGATCGTCGACCCCTCCTGATAGGGCGAGGTCAGCATGGTCGCGCGGGGTTGGCCGCTGCGCCGCCCCGTGGTGGTCAGCTCGAGCACTGGCATCCCGGACGCTGACCACCCGAGCCGGCCGCCCGTGGCGCCGAGCACCAGGCGGTGGACACTGTTCATGGCCTTCAGGCCGAGGTCGGAGGGCACGGGGAGATGCTAGATGATCCGCTCGTTAGCGGATGACGCCCCGGCCGGCGATGAGGGGAAGGTCGAGGGCGGTCACCCAACCGGGCGGGCTGGCGTTGACGGCGGGAATGGCGTTGAGGGCCCGCAAACCGGTAGCCAGACAGCCCCCGGCGATGGGGTCGCCCTCGGTCGAGCGGAACGCCGTCTCCTGGACGATCGACGGACTGCCCTCGATCTCCACCCGATAGCACTCAGGCGTGTTGCCCCTGGGCCACTCGGGTGCCGCGTCGGGACCGATGCGGTTGACGTGCTCCAACACGATCCGGGGCTCGCCTCGAAAGAGACCCTGGATCTGGAAGCGGATGGCGGCCACGTTCCCAGGCTCGATGGTCTCCTTGGCCGACGGCACCGGCTTGTCGGTTACCCACTTCTCCCAGGTGGTCGTGATGTCGTCGAGCTCGATGCCCACCGCCTCGGCCATCATCGGCACCGTCCCACCCCACGCCATGACGAGGATCTCGGGGATCTCGAGCGTCGACGTCTCCTTGGGCGGCCGGCCGATGCCCATCTCGGTCTCGTAGTCGCCGGTGTACGCGGCGTAGTCGAGAAGTTCGAGCGCCCGGACCGACCGCACCTCGCCGCAGAGGCCCATCAGCGTCATCGGGAAGAGGTCGTTGGCGAAGCCGGGGTCGATGCCAGTGGTGAAGCAGGACGCCCCGCCGTCGGCGCAAGCCTGCTCGATGGGCTCGATCCAGTTGGGCGGGTTATATGACGCTCGAGGCCAGACCCACGGCGTCATCGCGGTCGACACGACATCGATCCCGGCGCGCAGGAACCGTCCGACGAGCACGATGTTGTCATCGGCGTGGGCCGCCGTCGGCCCGTAATGAGCCAGCGCGTCGGGCGCCTGGGCGATCAGGGACTCGACGTCGTCGGTGGCGATGATGCCGCTCGGTGCGAGCCCGCAGATCTCGCCCACGTCGCGACCGACCTTGCCGGGACTCGAGACACCGACCCCGACCAGCTCGAACTCAGGGTGCCCCAGGATCTCGGCGATGACCATCTTGCCGACGTACCCGGTGCCCCACACCACCACCCGCTTGCTCACCGTGGCCCTCCGAAAGGTCGATGGTTCTCGGGAGAATCACCACCGTAATCAATGGGCCGTGGCCGCGCAGTGCCGGTCGTCGACCTGATCAGGGGGAGGGCGCGATGTTCTGGTTCAGGTGGAAGACGTTGTCCGGGTCGTACCGCTTCTTGATCCCGGTCAGGCGACCGTAGTTGTCCTTGTAGTTGTCCCGGACTCGATCCTGGTCGTCGCCAGCCATGAAGTTGACGTAGCCCCCGCTCTCCGAGTGCGGCTGGAGCGCCTCGTAGTAGCCCTTGACCCACTCGGTGTTCTTCTCGTTGTCGGCTGCGTCCGGCCACACGCCGGCGATCACGGTAGCGAAAGAGGCCTCGCGATAGGCAAAGGCCGTAGCACTGGACGAGACCCGATGGCACGCGCCGTTGATCGGGTAGATGTGCATGGTCGAGTTCACGACCGGGATCCTCGGTCCGTGCTCGAGGTGCGCCTGGATCGCCCCGTCCGTCAGCTCGGACGCGAACGACCCCTTCCAGTAGTGCTGGAGGCCCGGCGGCAGCAACGGGTCGAAGGCGGCGTTCAGGGCCGGATAGGGCATGGGCGCGACCATCTCGGCGACGGTCGGTGCCGCCTTGCGGATCGGCTCGAGGGCCTGCTCGCCCTTGTCGAGCGGTCCGGCCCAGCACGACACGATTGCACAGTAGGGCTTGCCGTGGTGAGACTCGTCGATGAACGGTAGCGGCGGGGCGATCTGGAAGGCGGGGAACAGCCCCATCTCCTCCGGGGCGTCGGCGACGTAGTCGCGGTAGAACTCGAGCACGTCGCCCGCGTGGTCCAACGGATAGAAGAAGATGCCAGCGAAGATGTCCCTCACCGGGTGCAGCTGGTACTCGAACGACGTGACGACGCCAAAGTTGCCGCCGCCGCCGCGCAGCGCCCAGAAGAGGTCCTCGTTCTCCTTGTCGCTGGCCACCAGGAACCGGCCATCGGCAGTGACGACATCGGCCGAGACCAGGT
>DASXYV010000558.1:0-3091 GCA_036502305.1 Acidimicrobiales bacterium | reverse complement strand
CCGAGCCTCCTCGACCGGATCGGCGGTGAGCGAGTACCGGATGGTGTCGCCGATCCCCTCGGCGAGGAGCGTGGCGATACCGGCGGTGGCCTTCAGCAGGCCACCCGGTGGCGGCCCTGCCTCGGTCACACCGAGGTGCAGCGGATGGTCGACGGCGTCGGCCAGCTGGCGGTACGCCTCGATCATGAGGGGGACGTTCGACGCCTTGACGGAGATCTTCACGTCGTGGAAGTCGACCTCGTCGAAGTACGCCAGCTCCATGAGGGCGGACTCGACCAGTGCCTCGGGCGTGGCGCCACCGTGCTTCTTGTAGAGCTGTGGGTGCAGCGAACCGGCGTTCACGCCGATGCGGATCGGCACGCCCCGGTCCTTGGCCTCGTTGGCCACCAGCTTGATCTCCTCCGGCTTGCGGAGGTTGCCGGGGTTGAGGCGGAGGCAGTGGACACCCGCCTCCAGCGCGGCCAGGGCCATCTCGTAGTGGAAGTGGACGTCCGCCACGATCGGCACCGGCGAGCGGGGGACGATGCGAGCCAACCCTTCGGCCGCCTCCGCCTCGTTGCACGTGCAGCGCACGATGTCCGCCCCTGCCCCGGCCAGCGCGTAGATCTGCGAGAGCGTGCCTTCCACATCGGCGGTCTTGGTGATCGTCATGGACTGCACGCTGATGGGGGCGCCGCCTCCGACGGCGACGTCGCCCACCGTGATCCCGCGGGTGGGCCGGCGGGCGGCGGCGATGACAGGCGGTCGAGTCATCGGATCCTCACTGGAAGGGGTTGGCGAGCGGATGGGTGACGTCCATGTATATGGCGGTCACCCCGAGCACGACCAGGACGAGGAAGACGAGGTAGGTGGCGGGCAGCAGCTTGGCCACGTCCACGTGGTAGCGGCGGCCCCGCCGCGAGCGGGCCTGCTCGTACACGGCGATGGCGACGTGACCGCCATCAAGCGGCAGCATCGGGAAGAGGTTGAACAAGCCGACGAACACGTTGATGCTGAAGAGCAGGGTGAGGACGTCACGAAGGCCGGCGTGCGAGGCCTGCGACGCCAGTCGGACGATCCCGATGGGTGACTCCAGTCGGGGGCTGTTGGACGCCGACTGTTGGCTCTGGTTCCCCGTGTTCCCCGTGGGACTGGTCACCTGGTGGGTGTAGTTGCTGATGCCGTGGGGAGAGAAGACGCTCCCGAGCGCCTTGAGCGTGTCCCAGGAGAAGCGGCCGAGGTCGGTGGTCGACCGGCCCACGGCAGCGATCGGGTTGGTCGTCTGGACCGGCGCGGTCAGCTGGACACCGATGATCCCGTACGGGGTGGAGGACGGTGGCGGTGCGGGCTGGCCCTGCACCCTGACCGTCCGCTCGTCGATCGGCGTCACCCTGACCGTTTGGGTGTCACCGTGCCGCTTGACCACCACGGTCACCGGCTGACCGGCGTGGGACTGGATGTACGACACCAGCTGGTCGGGCGAGGAGAGGGCCCGGCCGTCGACCGAGACGAACACGTCGCCGGGCTGGAGGCCCGCCTGCTTGGCGGGGCTGGCGGTCCCCTCGATCGTCGAGAACCCGCCGACCGCCACATTGTTGCCGTTGGGCACGCCCACGAACGAGAAGAGCACCCACAGGATCAGAAAGGCCAGGATGAAGTGGACGGCCGAGCCGGCCACGGCCACCGAGAGCCGCCGCCCGAAGGGTTGCTGGCGATAGGTCCGTGGCTCGTCGGCGGGGTCGACCTCCTCGAGGTTGCTCATCCCGATGATCTTCACGTAGCCACCCGCGGGGATGGCCTTGACCCCGTACTCCGTCTCGCCGCGGTGGATCGACCAGAGGCGGGGGCCGAACCCGAGGAAGTACTCGGTCACCTTCATGTGGCCCCACTTGGCCGTGGCGAAGTGGCCGAGCTCGTGGAGCATGATCATGATCACGATGGCCAGCACCACGGCGAGGGTGCCCGTGGTGCCGGTCAGCACCGCGGCCGCCACGCCCGCCCCCACCACGAGCAGCAGCCGCACCACAGCCCGGCGCTGCTCGGACGGGTCGGTCAAGGGCACCGGCGGTCGACCTCTGTTCCCGGGCGGCCCGGACGGGGGCCCGGAGGGCGGTCCCGGAGCCGGTCCCGAAGGGGGTCCTGGCGGCGGTCCCGGCCCCGGGGACGGCGAGTCGAGCCCGTCGTCGCTCACGCCGCTTGACACCTGCGCTGCACCGCGAGGCCCGCGGCCCGGCGCGCCTGTCGATCGACCTCGAGCACGTCGTCCACGTTATGCAGCTCCACAGGCGTATAGGCATGCAGGGCGTCCTCGACCACCTGGGCGATGCCGAGCCACGGCAGGGTGCCCTCGAGGAACGCCGAGACCGCCGTCTCGTTGGCGGCGTTCAGCCATGCCGGCGCCGCCCCTCCCATGCGGCCCGCCTCGTAGGCGAGCCCGAGGCAGGCGAACGCATCCAGATCGGGCTGCTCGAAGTCGAGCTTTTCGAGGCGGGTCCAGTCGATAACGCCGAAGGGCTCTCGCAGTCGCGCCGGATAATGAAGTGCGTAACCGATCGGCAGCCGCATGTCCGGACGTGACAGCTGGGCGACGGTGGCCCCGTCACAGAACTCCACCATCGAGTGCACCACCGACTGCGGGTGCACGATCACCTCGATGTGCTCGTACCCGATGCCGAAGAGCGCATGGGCCTCGATCACTTCGAGACCCTTGTTCATGAGGGTCGACGAGTCAACGGTGATCTTCGGTCCCATGCTCCACGTCGGATGGGCGAGCGCCTCGTCGAGCGTCACCGAGGAGAGATCGGCGCGCTTGCGACCCCGGAACGGTCCACCGCTGGCGGTGAGCACGATTCGGGCGAGCTCGCTGACCGCGCCCGAGCCCGCACGCAGGCACTGATGGAGCGCGCAGTGCTCGGAGTCGACCGGCAGGATCTCGGCACCGGGTGTCGCCCGCGCCCGCTCGACGACGGGCGCGGCGGCGATCAGCGACTCCTTGTTGGCCAGCGCCAGGCGTCGACCGGCCTCGAGGGCGGCGAGCGTCACGGGCAGCCCGGCGAACCCGACCACCCCGTTGACCACCACATCGGCGGACGCGGCGATGGCGGGCAGCGAC
>DASXYV010000557.1:0-6893 GCA_036502305.1 Acidimicrobiales bacterium | reverse complement strand
CCAGCGCGATCTCGTGCTGTACCTACCGGACGAGATCGTCGTCGTCGACCATCAGCGCCAGCGGGCCTCCCGGCGACGATACGAGCTCGAGGCAGGTGCCCGGTCGACCCGGGGGTCGCCCCGTGAAGGAGACAGCACCCCATACGTCGGCGTGTCCGAGGTGGCCCGCTCGTGCGACCACGGACCCGGCGAGTACGCCGCCGGCGTCCTGGTGGCAAAGGAGGCCTTCGGTCGCGGAGACCTGTTCGAGGTGGTGCCGGGGCAGACGTTCTTCGAGCCTTGCACGGTCTCTCCCTCGGAGCTGTTCCGCCGGCTTCGGGAGCGCAACCCCGCTCCGTACGGCTTCATCATCAACCTGGGACAGTCCGACCACCTCGTCGGCGCCTCGCCCGAGATGTACGTGCGGGTCGACGGGCCCCGCGTGGAGACCTGCCCCATCGCGGGAACGATCGCACGGGGCCGCGATCCCATGGACGACGCCGAGCGCATCCGGGCCCTGCTCACCTCGTCGAAGGACGAGTCGGAGCTCACCATGTGCACCGACGTCGATCGCAACGACAAGTCCCGCATCTGCGAGCCGGGCAGCGTGCGCGTCATCGGGCGCCGCCAGATCGAGATCTACTCACGCGTCATCCACACCGTCGACCACGTCGAGGGCACGCTGCGGCCCGGCTTCGACGCGCTGGACGCCTTCCTGTCCCACATGTGGGCGGTGACGGTCACCGGTGCCCCGAAAGCCTGGGCCATGCAGTTCATCGAGGACCACGAGAAGACACCCCGGGCGTGGTACGGCGGGGCCGTGGGCTGGGTCGGCTTCGACGGCCGGATGAACACGGGCCTGACCCTCCGCACGGTGCGCGTGCGCCACGGGGTCGCCGAGGTCCGGGTCGGGGCCACCCTGCTGTGGGAGTCGGACCCCGAGGCCGAGGAGCGGGAGACGCGGGACAAGGCGGCGGCCTTCCTGGACGCCATCCGCCAGCCCCGGCCCGAGACCGTGGCCGACGATGCCGTCGAGGCGCGCCCGGTGGCCTCGACCCGGGTGCTGCTCGTGGACCATCAGGACTCCTTCGTCCACACCCTGGCCAACTACCTGCGCCAGGGGGGTGCCGACGTCACGACCCTTCGTGCCGGGTTCCCGCTGGAGGAGCTCGACCGACTGACGCCGGACCTGGTCGTGCTCTCACCCGGACCGGGCCGGCCCGAGGACTTCGACTGCTCGGCCACCATCGCTGCCAGCCTGGCGAGGGACCTCCCGGTGTTCGGGGTCTGCCTCGGCCTCCAGGCCATCGTCGAGCACCTCGGTGGGAAGCTGGACACGCTGCCCACGCCGACCCACGGCAAGCCGTCGCTGGTCCGGGTGGTCGGCGGGCAGCTGCTCGCCGGGTTGCCAGAGCAGTTCACGGCCGGTCGCTACCATTCCCTCCACGCGCCGGCGGCGGCGCTGCCGCCGGGCCTGGTGGCCACCGCTCTCTCCGAGGACGGGGTGGTCATGGCCGTCGAGCACGCCGACCTTCCCGTCGCTGGGGTCCAGTTCCACCCCGAGTCGATCATGTCGGTCGAAGACGACGTCGGCATCCGTCTCGTGCGCGGCGTCGTGGCCCGATTGGGCCGGCGCAGGCCGGTCAGCCCCCCGTCGGGGTGACCTCGCCGAAGGCCCGGAAGAAGCAGGTGCGCTCGCCGGTGTGGCACGCCCCCCGCCCCTCCTGGTCCACGACCACGAGCACGGCGTCGCCGTCGCAGTCGTAGTAGGCGCCCCGCACCCATTGTCGGTCCCCCGAGGTCTCGCCCTTGCACCAGTACTCCTGGCGGCTGCGGCTCCAGAACCACGTCCGGCCCGAGGACAGCGTGCGCCGAAGGGCGACGTCGTCCATCCAGCCCAGCATCAGCACCTGGCCGGTGCCGTGGTCCTGGACGATGGCGGGCACCAGGCCGTCGTCGTTGTAGGCGACGGCCGAAATGGCGGCCTCGTCGACTTCGATGGGCGTGGCCACGAACGTTGCGCGGTCGGTCACAGGTACAGCCCCGTGCCGCCGTCGATCCGCTCGGAGGCGACGGCGTGGATGTCCCGCTCGCGCAGGATCAGGTAGTCGTCGCCCTGGACCTCGACCTCGTAACGGTCCTCGGGGTTGAACAGGACCTGGTCGCCGGACGTGATGTTGCGCACGTGGGGGCCGACCGCCACGACCTCGGCCCAGGCCAGACGCTTGGACACCTGCGCCGTGGCCGGGATGAGAATGCCGGCTCGGGACGTGCGCTCCCCCTCGGCCGCTGGAAGCTGCACCAGCACACGATCGCTCAACATGGTGATGGGCTGCTTCTGCTCGGGCTTGGAGCTCCCGGTCTGGGCGTCTGCTGGCTGTGCCACTAGGGCACGGTACCGTCTCGCCCGATGCCGATCGAGCCGGTAACCCTGTCGAGCGCCGACGGCCTGGCCCTCGAGGGTGAGCTGAGCGTGCCCGAGCAGGCGTGGTCGGCCGCCGTCCTCGCCCATCCGCACCCCGAGTTCGGCGGGTCGATGCGGTCCATCGTCACCGCCGCCATGTTCAGCGCCCTGCCTGCGGCCGGCGTCGCCTGTCTCCGCTTCAACTTCCGGGGCGTTGGCCGCTCCGAGGGGACCCACGGTGGCGGCCGGGACGAGCGGGCCGATCTCGTCGCGGCCATCGACGTGTTGTCCCCGATCACCGAGGGTCTGCCGCTCGTGCTCGCCGGATGGTCCTTCGGTGCCGACACCGCCCTCGCCGTGGGCGACGAGCGCCTGGCCGGCTGGATCGCGGTGGCCCCCCCGCTCCGGGCGGCCGCTGTCGCCGACATGGTCGCCCCCGCCGACCCCCGGCCCAAGCTCGTGGTCGTGCCCGAGCACGACCAGTTCCGACCCCCCGAGTCGGCCCGTCCCGTGATCGAGGAGTGGACGAGCACCCAACTCGAGATCGTCCCCGGTGGAGACCACTACCTGGTGGGCCGGGCCGATCAGCTGATGGCCGTATCGCTGTCCTGGCTCGAGCACCTCACCCGGCGATCGGCCTGACGCTCACGCCCTTGGCGGCCAGGTAGGCCTTGGCCTCGGCGACACCGTGCTCCGCGTAGTGGAAGATCGACGCCGCCAGCACGGCGTCGGCGTCGCCGGCCACGGCGCCCTCGACGAGGTGCTCGAGCGTGCCGACCCCGCCACTGGCGATCACCGGTATGGAGCAGGCCCGCGCCACCGACCGCGTCAGCTCGAGGTCGTAGCCATCTCTCGTCCCGTCGCGGTCCATCGAGGTGAGCAGCAGCTCGCCGGCCCCCAGTCGCTCGCAGACCACGGCCCAGGTGAGGGCGTCGAGGCCCGTGGGCGTGCGCCCGCCGTGGGTGTAGACCTCGAATCCCGTACCCCGCCGGCGCGCGTCCACGGCGACCACCACGCACTGCGATCCGAGCTCGGCGGCCATCTCGTGCACCAGGGCCGGCCGCTGCACGGCCATCGTGTTCACCGCGACCTTGTCGGCGCCGGCCCGGAGGAGCCGATGGGCGTCACTCAGGCTGCGGACGCCGCCGCCGACGGTCAATGGGATGAAGACCTCGTCGGCGGTCCGCCGCACGACGTCCACCAGGGTGTCGCGCTCGTCGGAGGAAGCGGTGATGTCGAGAAAGACGACCTCGTCGGCTCCGGCCCGGTCGTAGCGGGCGGCCAGCTCGACCGGATCGCCGGCGTCCCGCAGGTTCTCGAAGTTGACGCCCTTGACGACCCGCCCGGCATCGACGTCGAGGCAGGGGATCACGCGGACGGTGCGCACGCCGCCAACGCCTCCTTCAGGTCGAGCCGGCCGTCGTGGATGGCCCGGCCCACGATCACGCCTGCCAGCCGCCGGCCGTCCGCATCGAGACGGGCGAGGCGGGCCAGGTCGTCCACCGAGGCCACGCCTCCGGACGCGATGAGATCCACGGTCGACGCAGCCAGCACCGCCGACAGGCCGGGGAGATCGGGCCCCTCGAGGGTCCCGTCCCGGCTGATGTCGGTCACGATCACGGCGGCCGCTCCCAGGTCTTCGAGCCGGCCCAGGACCTCGAGCAGCCCCGCACCCGAGGCCTGGGTCCACCCGCGCAGCGACACGTCGCCTCCGCGGTGGTCGATGCCGGCGGCCACGCGTCCCGGGTACCGGGCCGCCAACCGCTCGAGAAGGTCGGGGTCCTCGACGGCCGCGGTCCCGAGGACCACCCGGGCCACCCCGGCGTCGAGCACAGACGCGGCGCTCGACTCGTCGCGCACCCCACCCCCGGCCTGGACCGGCACCTCGACGGCGGCGGCGATGTCGGTGATGATCCGGCGGTTCACCGCCTGACCGGTCTTGGCCCCGTCGAGGTCCACCACATGGAGCCACGGGGCGCCGGCGCGTGCCAGCTCGATCGCCGTCTCAACCGGGTCTCCGTACACGATGCGACGCTCGAAGTCACCCTGGACCAGTCGCACGCAGCGTCCGTCCAACAGGTCGACGGCGGGATACAGGTCCATCAGCCGCAGGCGCGCACGAACCCGGCGAGGAGCGCCAGCCCGGCGGCGCCCGACTTCTCGGGGTGGAACTGGGTGGCCCACAGCCGGCCCCGCTCTACGGCGGCCACGACCGATCCCCCGTACTCGCACGTGGCCACGACGTCAGCCGACGGCTCCGGGGCGAACGAGTGCACGAAGTACACCCACGCAAGGTCCCCGAGCGGTCGGAGCATCTCGCTGGCGCGGCCCGCCACCGGACGGAGCACGTTCCACTGCATCTGCGGGCTCTTCGGTCCCGGCGGAAGCCCACGGACACGGCCGTCGAGGACCCCCAGCCCGCGCGCGCCGGCGTCCTCCGCCGACGCCTCGTAGAGCATCTGCATGCCCACGCAGATGCCGAGGAAGGGAAGGTCCCGGCGGGCGGCGTCGACGGCGACGGCGTCGAGCCCTGACGATCGCAGGGCCTCCAGGCAGCGACCGAAGGCTCCGACCCCGGGAAGCACCACTCCCGTGGCCCCCTCGGCCTGATCGGGCTCGGTCACCAGCCGCGCGTCACCGCCGACGCGCTGCAACGCCTTCTCGGCCGAGCGGAGGTTGCCGATCCCGTAGTCGAGCACGGCGATCACAGGCGTCCTTTGGTCGAGGGGACGTCGGCCCCCTCGACGCGAACCGCGTCACGCAGAGATCGGGCCACGGCCTTGAACGAGGCCTCGAGGATGTGGTGGGTGTTGCGCCCCGTGCGCAGCGTGATGTGCAGGGTGATGCCAGCCGACGTGGCCAGGGCCCGCCAGAACTCCTCGGCCAGCTGCGGCTCGAACGCCGGGCTCCCGAGGGGCACCGCGTCAGGGGCGACGTCCACGTCGTAATGGAGGTAGGGGCGGCCCGAGAGGTCGAGCGCCACCTCGACCAGCGCCTCGTCCAGGGGCACGGCCATCGACGCGAAGCGGCGGACCCCGGCCTTGTCGCCAAGCGCCGCGGCCAGGGCCTCGCCGAGCACGATGCCCACGTCCTCCACCGTGTGATGGGCGTCGACCTCCAGATCGCCCTGGGCGGAGACGGTGAGGTCGAGCCCTCCGTGGCGGCCCAGCTGGGACACCATGTGGTCGAAGAACGGGAGGCCAGTGGCCACCTCCACCACGCCCGAGCCCTCCAGGGCGAGCACCACCTCGACCGTGGTCTCGCGGGTCCGACGGGAACGCTCGGCCGCTCTCATGCCAGGCACTCTGCCAGCGCAGCCAGGAAGGCGGTGTTCTCCTCGGGGGTGCCCACCGTCACCCGCAGGCAGCCGTCGAGACGGGGCCACCCGCTGCAGTTGCGGACCAGCACCGAGCGATCGAGCAGGCCCCGCCACACCTCGTCCCCAGGACGGGTGAGGGGGCGGAACAGGATGAAGTTGGCGTCCGAGGGCCAGGACTCGACCGGCAGCTGCGCCAAGGCGGCGCCGAGACGGCCGCGCTCCTCCACCAGCGCGGCGACCCTGGCGTCCATGTCCGCCCGGTAGTCGAGGGCCAGGCGCCCGGCGACCTGCTTGATGGCGTCCAGATGGTACGGAAGCGCCACCTGCTCGAGAGCGGCCACCACCGACGCAGGTGCCACCAGGTAGCCGAGCCTGGCCCCGGCCATGGACCATGTCTTGGAGAACGTCCTGACCACGATCAGTCGGTCGTGGTCGCCGAGCATCGACAGCGCCGACCATGCACAGAATTGACCGTAGGCCTCGTCCACCACCACCAGGCCCGGCGCCAGGGCCAGCACCTTGTCGACCACCTCCTCGGAGTCGGCCCGACCAGAGGGGTTGTTGGGCGAGCACAGGAAGGTCACGACGGGCGCCGCCTCGTCGCTCACCCGTCGGACCTCATTGAGGTCGATGCGAAAGTCCGCCAGCCGCGCTCCTGTCACCACTCCAGTGCCGGTGACACGGGCGATGTGTGAGTGCAGGGCGTAGGTCGGCTCGAACACGGCCACGGCGCGGCCGGCGCCGCCGAAGGCCAACAGCAGGCACTGGAGCACCTCGTTGGAGCCGTTGGCGC
The DNA here is from genome assembly GCA_036502305.1 of Acidimicrobiales bacterium. Classification (GTDB taxonomy): domain Bacteria; phylum Actinomycetota; class Acidimicrobiia; order Acidimicrobiales; family AC-9; genus AC-9. Next base: position 398 of record DASXYV010000557.1, on the reverse strand, counting down.
AGAAGACCTCCTCGGGACGGACACCATGGGCCTCCGCCAACGCCGAGCGCAGCACCCAGGCCCGGCGGTCCGGATAGCGGTTGAACTCGATGCGCGCCAGCTCGGCGCACAACGCCTCCACCCAGGCGCGCGGTGGTGCGATGGGCGACTCGTTGGTGTTGAGCCGGACCGCCACGTCCACCTGGGGCGAGTGGTAACCCTCGACGAGGTCCAGGTCGGCTCGCACGGGGACCGGGGGCACTAGCTCTCCCATGTCTTTGGGCCGGTCTCCCGGGCCGGCTGCGTCGTCGGGCCGGCCTCCCGGGCCGGCTGCGTCGTCGGACCGCCCTCCCGGGCCGGCTGCGTCGTCGGGCCGGCCTCCCGGGCCGGCTGCGCCGTCGGGCCGGCCTCCCGGGCCG
>DASXYV010000556.1:0-8041 GCA_036502305.1 Acidimicrobiales bacterium | reverse complement strand
GGCCAGCGCCGGCACCGCTCCCTCTAGCCCCACCAGCGAGACCGGTGGGAGCCGGAGGTGGGTTGCACCTTGTTTTAACTGCTGCCCGCGAAGGCGAGGTTCCGCAGCAGGCGCGAACGGCACTGGGCGATCTGGTCGGCGTGTCGGCCCGGATTTCGAAGAACCGGGCCGAGGCGTCGAGCCGGATCGCCCCCGCAGGAAGGAGAGAGGAAGAGGGGCAGGCGCCTCAGGTAGTGCGGACGATCAGGACGGTGGAGGCGGCGTGGTGAGACACCTTGTTGGGGACCGAACCCATCAGGAACCGGCTCACGCCCGTCATCCCCTTGTTGCCCATCACCAGCAGGTCGTACCGGCCCCGCTCGGCCTCGTCCAGCAGCACCGACGCCGGATCGCCGTCGATCGCCATTGCCTCGATGGCCACACCGCTCTCCCGGTGCCGGGCGACCTCGGACTCGGCCGTCAGCAGGGCCTTGGCCTCACCGCCCACTGTCAGCACCGTGAGCCTGGCTCCGGTCGCGGCGGCGAGCTCCACCGCCCGGTCCACGGCTTTCGCCGCGGTCCGCGAGCCATCCGTTCCGACGAGTATCCGTTCGTACACGAGGCGTCAGCGTAGAAGCCCGCCGGGGGGCAGGCGCTACTCCGGCGCGGGACCGGCTCCGGCGAGCTCCACGGGAGGCGGCTCGATGCCCTCGATGGCCCGGAACACGACCTCGCCGTTCTCGACGTCGACGATGATCGTCTCGCCCACCCGGAACTCCTTCCAAAGGAGCTTCTCCGAGAGCGGGTCCTCGACCATCTGCTGGATCGACCGGCGCAAGGGGCGGGCGCCGAGTTGAGGGTCGTAGCCCTTCTCGGCCAGCAGCTCCTTGGCAGCCCGCGTCATCTCCAGGCCCAGGCCCTGCCCCTCGAGCTGCTCGCGGACCCGCTTGGTCATGAGGTCGACAATCTCGATGACCTCATCGCGCGACAGTTCGTGGAAGACGATGACCTCGTCGATGCGGTTGAGGAACTCGGGACGGAAGTGCTGCTTCAGGGCCTCGTTGACCCGCTCCTTCATGCGCTCGTAGGTCACCGACTCGGTGGTCTTGGCGAAGCCCACCGATGCCCGACGGAGGTCGGAGGTGCCCAGGTTCGAGGTCATGATCAGCACGGTGTTCTTGAAGTCGACCGAGCGGCCCTGCGAGTCAGTCAGGCGCCCGTCCTCCAGGATCTGGAGCAGGGTGTTGAACACGTCGGGGTGCGCCTTCTCGATCTCGTCGAACAGCACCACCGAGAAGGGCTTGCGCCGGACGGCCTCGGTCAGCTGGCCGCCCTCCTCGTAGCCCACGTAGCCCGGTGGCGAGCCCACCAGCCGGCTCACGGTGTGCTTCTCCATGTACTCGCTCATGTCGAGCTGAATGAGCGAGCCCTCGTCGCCGAAGAGGAACTCGGCCAGGGCCTTGGCCAGCTCGGTCTTTCCGACTCCGGTGGGGCCGAGGAAGATGAACGACCCGCTCGGCCGCTTGGGGTCCTTGAGCCCGGCCCGGGTCCGGCGGATGGCACGGGACAGGGCCTGGAGGGCGGGCTCCTGGCCGATGACCCGCTTGTGGAGCTCCTCCTCCATGCGCAGCAGCTTGGCCGTCTCCTCCTCGGTCAGCTTGTAGACCGGGATCCCCGTCCAGTTGGCCAGGACGTCGGCGATGACCTCCTCGTCGACCACGTCGAACAGGTCGATCCCCTCGGCCCGCCACTCGGCCTCCTTGGCCGCCTTGCGCTCGAGGCGCTCCTTCTCCTCCTCGGAGAGCTTCTTGGCCTGATCGAAGGCCTGGCGCTCGATCGCCGTCTCCTTGTCGTGGCGGATGCGGCCGATCTCGTCCTCGAGCTGCTTGTAGTCGGGCGGCGTGGCCATGCGGCGGATGCGCAGGCGGCTGCCGGCCTCGTCGATGAGGTCGATGGCCTTGTCAGGGAGGTAGCGGTCCGAGATGTAGCGATCGGCGAGGTTGGCCGCGGCGACCAGGGCCTGGTCGGTGATGGTCACCGAGTGGTGGCTCTCGTAGCGGTCGCGCAGCCCCTTCAGGATCTCGATGGTGTGGTTGAGCGAGGGCTCCTCGACCTTGATGGGCTGGAACCTGCGCTCCAGGGCGGCGTCCTTCTCCAGATGCTTGCGATACTCGTCGAGGGTCGTGGCGCCCACCGTCTGGAGCTCACCTCTGGCCAGCATGGGCTTGAGGATGGAGGCGGCGTCGATGGCGCCCTCGGCCGCGCCGGCGCCCACCAGGGTGTGGAGCTCGTCGATGAACAGGATGATGTCGCCCCGCGTGCGGATCTCCTTCAGCACCTTCTTGAGGCGCTCCTCGAAGTCGCCCCGGTAGCGGCTCCCGGCCACCAGGGCTCCGAGATCCAGGGTGTACAGCTGCTTGGCCTTGAGCGTCTCGGGGACGTCGTCGGCCACGATCTTCTGCGACAGGCCCTCGACGATGGCGGTCTTGCCCACGCCCGGCTCGCCGATGAGCACCGGGTTGTTCTTGGTCCTCCGGGAGAGGACTTGCATCACCCGCTCGATCTCGCGGTCCCGGCCGATGACCGGGTCGAGCTTGCGCTCTCTCGCCAGGGTCGTCAGGTTGCGCCCGAACTGGTCCAGAACGGGTGATCCTGACGGGGTCTCCTGGCCCGACGACGGACCGCCCGAGGTCGACTCCTTCCCCTGGTAGCCGGAGAGGAGCTGGATCACCTGCTGGCGCACCCTCGACAGGTCGGCACCCAGGTTCACCAGGACCTGGGCGGCGACGCCCTCACCCTCGCGGACCAGGCCCAGCAGCATGTGCTCGGTGCCGATGTAGTTGTGCCCCAGCTGGAGCGCCTCACGCAGGGACAGCTCGAGCACCTTCTTGGCCCGGGGGGTGAAGGGGGGCGAGCCGGTGGGCGAGCTCCCGGCCGGCCCGATGGTCTCCTCGACCTTCTCCCTCACGGCCTCCAGCGAGATCCCGAGGGACTCCAGGGCCTTGGCTGCGACGCCCTCACCCTCGTGGATGAGGCCCAGCAGGATGTGCTCGGTACCGATGAAATTGTGGTTGAGCAGGCGCGCTTCCTCTTGAGCGAGGACGAGCACTCGTCTGGCTCGATCTGTGAAGCGTTCGAACAACTACCGGCCTCCTGGGAAGGCTGTCTCTATGGTCTCATTCTACCCGTGGCTGTCCAGTTCCTCGCTCTCCCCTTTTTCTGGACCCCCACCCTCTGGCGCGCCCCCGATCGGGGGAGGTGACCCCCTCCCGGTTGTCGTCGAGGTAGGCAACTCGCCTAAGTTCCTGTGCCAGTGAACATCACTGAGGTGCTCGGTCTTCCCGGGCTCGAGGACGATCTGGCCCGCCTCGAGGACACCCTCCGCCGAGTCGTGGCTACCGAAGACCCCTTCCTCAGTGAGGTTGCGACCCACCTTATCGCCGCGGGGGGCAAGCGGCTCAGGCCCTCGTTGACCGTGGCCGCGGCGGCCGCCGGGGGTGCCGCCGCCTCCGAGGAGGTCCTGCTCGGAGGGGTTGCGGTGGAGCTGGTGCACCAGGCGTCGCTCTACCACGACGACGTCATGGACGAGGCCACGACCAGGAGGGGCGTCCAGAGCGTCAACGACCGGTGGGGGAACCTGGTGGCCGTGGTGGCCGGCGACTTCCTGCTGGCGCGGGCGGCCGGGATCGCCGCCAGCCTGGGTACCGAGGTGGCCGGGCTGCTGGCAGCCACCCTCGCCCGACTCTGCGAGGGCCAGATCGGCGAGGTCCACACCGCCTTCGATGTGGACCGTAGCGAGCAGGCCTATCTCGCCACCATCCTGGACAAGACGGCGTCGCTGATGGCAGCCGCCTGCCGCATCGGTGGCCTGACAGCCAACCTCGATCGCCGCCAGGTGGACGCCCTGACCACCTTCGGGGAGTGCTTCGGCATGGTGTTCCAGATTCGTGACGACATCCTCGACGTCGTCGCCACAGAGGAGGAGCTGGGCAAGGGAGTGGGCCAGGACATGGAGCGGGGCGTCTACACCCTGCCGGTGCTGCGCACCCTCGGCGACACGGGCGTCGGCCCCGAGCTGCGATCGTTGCTCGGCCGCCCGCTCGACCGGAGCCAGCGGGACAAGGCCCGCGACATGGTCGCCACCTCGGGCGGGATCGCCTCGGCCGTCGGCGCCGGCCGTCGCTACGCCGACATGGCCGCCGTGGCCGCCTCGACGCTCAACTCGGGCCCGACCGGCTCGGCCCTCGGCCGGCTGGGCCACATCCTGGTGGACGACATCCCAACCGGCTGAACAGGCTGATCACTCCAGCCCTGCTTCAGGGCGGAGGGTGGGGAAGGCGATCACGTCGCGGATGTTGGCCACGTCACCCAGGAGCATGACCAGCCGGTCGATCCCGATCCCCAGGCCGGCCGTCGGCGGCAGGCCGTACTCGAGCGCCCGCAGGTAGTCCTCGTCGACCACCATCGTGGCGTCCGCGTCCCCGGCCGCCCGCCGGGCCGCCTGCTCCTCGAACCGGGCCCGCTGCTCGTCGGGGTCCACCAGCTCCGAGAAGGCGTTGCCCAGCTCCCGGCCGGCGACGATGGGCTCGAAGCGCTCGACCAGCCCGGGCCGGGTGCGGTGGTCGCGGGCGAGGGGCGACACCTCTTTCGGGTAGTCGCACACGAACACGGGACCCCAGAGCTCGGCCTCGGTGGTCTTCTCGTAGATCTCGAGCACGAGCTTGCCCGGTCCCCACGAGGGAGTCACTGGCACGTCGTGCTCGGCGGCGATGGCTCGCAGCTCCGGCACCGACAGCCCGACGTCGACGGCCACGCCGGCGTGCTCCTCGACCAGCTCGGTCAGGCTGGCCCGCCGCCAGGGCGGGGCCAGGTCGATGGGTCGGCCCCCGTACGTGAGTGAGGTGGTGCCCAGCAGCTCGCGGGCGACATTCGACACGAGCTCCTCCACGAGCTCCATCATGTCGGTGTAGTCGGCGTAGGCCTGGTAGAGCTCGAGCATCGTGAACTCGGGGTTGTGGCGGCGGGAGAGACCCTCGTTGCGGAAGACGCGCCCGAGCTCGAAGACACGTTCCATTCCCCCGACGACCAGGCGCTTGAGGTACAGCTCGGGGGCTATCCGTAGGTAGAGATCCATGTCGAGGGCGTTGTGGTGCGTGACGAAGGGGCGGGCGTCCGCTCCTCCCGGCACCGGCTGCAGCACCGGCGTCTCGACCTCCACGAAGCCCCGCTCGCCCAGCCACGTCCGGACGAGGCTGACGGCGCGGCTGCGCAGGGCGAAGACGTCGCGTGAAGATTCGTTGGCCCACAGGTCCACATAGCGCTGGCGATAGCGGACGTCGGTGTCGGCGATGCCCCGCCACTTGTCGCCGAAGCCACGCCGGGCCTCGGCCAGCAGCTCCCACTCGCTCACCTTCACCGACAGCTCGCCACGGCGCGTCCGGATGACCTCGCCGCTCGCTCCCACCCAGTCCCCGAGGGACAGGCGGGAGAACGGGTCGTAGCGTTCGGTGAAGCCGCTCCCCGCGAAGAGCTGGACGGGGCCGCTCGAATCTCGCAGCTCGGCGAAGGTCAGCTTGCCCTGCGGCCTGGTGAGCATGAGCCGCCCGGCCACCGAGACCGCCACCCCGGACTCCTCGCCGGCACCAAGCTCGGCGAACGCGCGCTGCAGGCGGGCCGCCTCGTCAGTGCGCTCGAAACGATATGGGACGTCGGGCATGGTCCTCCGTGTCCTCGGGCGACCTACCGCGGCGCCATGTTGCGCTCGAACACGAGTCGTAGCCCGTGGAGCGTGAGCCATGGCTCGTAGTGCTGCACGCTGGTGCACGCACGGCAGATCAGCTCGGCCAACCCTCCCGTGGCCACGACCGTCGACGGGCCCAGCTCGTCCTCCAGCCGCCGGCACATGCCGTCCACCATCGCCGCGCAGCCGTAGACGGCACCGGATTGGAGTGCCTCCACCGTGCTCTTGCCGATGAGGTGCCGGGGAGCTTCCACCAGCTCCACCCGGCGCAGGGCGGCCGCCCGCTCGAACAGGGCGTCGAGGCTGATCTCGACGCCTGGTGCGATGGCCCCGCCCAGGTACTCGCCGCGCGCCGAGATGGCGTCGAAGGTGGTGGCAGTCCCCAGGTCCACCACGATGGCCGGGCCTCCGTAGAGATCGAAAGCAGCGACCGCGTTGGTGATCCGGTCGGCGCCCACCTCCTTCGGGTTGTCGATCATGATGGGCATCCCCGTCTTGGTCCCCGGCTCGACCACGACGACGGGCACCGGGTACCAACGGTTGAACGTCTCGCGCAGGGCGGCGGTGACCCTGGGCACGCCCGACGAGAGCGCCACCCCCGTGACGGCGTCGGCGACATCGAGGTCCTTGAGGTCGAGCAAGTTGGTCACCAGGAGGGCGTACTCGTCGGCCGTGCGCTCGGCCTCGGTCGCGATGCGCCAGTGGTGGAGCAGCTCTCCGCCCGCGCTCGGCGGCGCGTCTGCGGGCCCCGGTCCGAACATTCCGACGACCGTCTGGGTGTTGCCGACGTCGATGGCGAGGAGCACCGGGTCAGGCCTCCCCTTCATCGGGCCGGCCTCCCGGGCCGGCTGCCGTCGCCAGGTCGAGGCCGATGTCGAGCGCGGGAGCGGAGTGGGTGATCGCACCCACCGAGATGAGGTCGGCACCGGCGGACGCGAAGGCGCCCACCGTGTCGACCGTCACGCCGCCGGAGACCTCGACCAGCACGCGGGCACCGTCGGGCCCGTCGGCCACGCGCTCACGGACCATCGTCACGCAGGTAGCGACCTCGTCGGGCGTCATGTTGTCGAGCAGCACCTGGCCGGCCCCCGAGGCAAGCGCCTCGGCCACCTGCTCGGGCCGGTCGCACTCGACTTCGAGCAGTCGTCCCGGCCAGCTGCGCCTGGCCCTCGTGACCGCCTCGGCGATCGTCACGCCGCCCAGATGGTTGTCCTTCACGAGGACGCCGTCCGAGAGGCTGCCCCGGTGGTTCACCCCGCCGCCGGCGCGCACGGCAGCTTTCTCGAGCGCCCGCAAGCCGGGAGTCGTCTTCCGGGTGTCCAGGATCCGGGTGGCCGGGTTGGCCGCCTGCACCCGGTCGACCAGGTGCCGGGTGACGGTGGCCACTCCCGAGAGATGGCACAGGAAGTTGAGGGCGGTGCGCTCGGCGCTCAGCACCGAGCCGGCCGGCCCACAGACCGAGGCGATGGTGCGACCGGGGGCCAATGCGGCGCCGTCGTCCAGCTGCCAGGCCACCCTGACCGCAGGGTCCACCTGCGCGAACGCCTCGGTGGCGCAGGCGCGTCCGGCGAGCACCCCCTCGGCCCGGGCGACCAGGCGGGCGTCGGTCCCGCTGCCGGCGGGCAGCAACGAAGCCGTGAGGTCGCCGAGGGGGAGGAGGTCCTCGGCGAGAGCGCGGCCGACCGCGTCTCGGACCGCCAAGCGCGGTGGGTGGACACCGGGCAGCTGGGTCACTCGGTCACCGGGTCGGTACCAGTCGGCAGCGCAGCGCGGGGTCCTGCCCAGGAAAGTCCGAGCGGGAGTGCGCACCCCGGCTCTCCCGTCTCGCAGTGGCAGCCGCCAGCACGGCCCTGGCCACCTCGACCAGGTTGGCCAGCTCCCACGTCGCCGGCCCGCGCCCCGGACCGGCGACCTCCTCCACCACCGCGTGGGCGACCGCCAGGGACTCCTTGCTCCTGACCACGCCCGCGCCCATCGTCATCGCCTGTTGGAGCCGGTGCCGGCGCTTGTCCACCTCGCCGTCGTCGCCCGCCGGCTCCTGTCCTGGATCGTCAGGGCCGGCCCGGGAGGCCGGCCGAGACAACTTCGACCCCGAAGGGTCGAGGAGTCGCACGGGGATCCTGTCGCTGTTGCCGGGGCCGATCGTGGCGTGGCTGGCCGACGCGCCGCCGACCTCGGCGAGCGCCTCCAGCGTCGGGCCCATGGCGCCCGTGGGCTCGGGCCCCTCGCGACCGTCAGCGATGGCCTCGACCACGCGCGCCGCGAACACCATGCCCTCGAGCAACGAGTTCGACGCCAGTCGGTTGGCGCCGTGGACGCCGC
>DASXYV010000555.1:0-2977 GCA_036502305.1 Acidimicrobiales bacterium | reverse complement strand
TCGCCGCGTAGCCTGTCCCAGATGCGACCTGGACGCAAGTACGTCCAGCTAGGAAAATTTGGTGTGCGGCTGCTCCTGGCGATCGCCGTCGACGTAGAGCTCGACCTTCTCGTTGTAGAAGCAGGCCAGTCCGGCAATCCTCACGCTCTCGGCCACCGGAGCCCGGTAGATCCAGGCCAGGTCGGGCACCACCTGGCCGCCGGCTTCGACCGACCAGTAGCCGGCCGTGCCCTTGTAGGGACAGCGCGTCGTCGTGTCCGACGGGTGCAGCAGGTCCAGGCGGACGTCGACGAGAGGCAGGTAGTAACGGGTGGGCAGCCCCGTCTCGAACAGCAGCCGAGGCTGGTGGGAGTCGGCGACCGTCACGCCGTTGACGACCACCTCGACGTGGCGGGAGCTGGGGAGGATGTCGACCCGGGTGTGTGGGTCGCGCGGGTGGACGTAGACCTGCTCGTCCTCCTCGAACCAGGCGTCCATGGCCTCCCAGTCGAAGCGTACGAGGCCACGTAGCTCCCCCAGCGGTGACTCCGGATAGGTCCACGCTGCGTCGGTCGCCACCTGGCTCCCGCCCTTAACGCTGAAGTAGCTGGCCTCGCCCCGGCTGGGCGACCGCTCCCGGTGCTCGGTGGGCGTGAGCAGCTCCATGCGGACGTCCTGCTCAGGGATGTAGTACGCGGGGAAGTACGGCACCTCCCACACCAGCTTGGGCCGAACGGTGTCGGCCACCACCTCCCCGCCGAGGTAGGTGCGGACCCGCTTGGGTCCGTCCTCGACGCGAACGCGACCTCTTGCCTCGGTCACCATGGCTTACCCCTGTCGGTCGGCGGCACCCGCGATCTCCTGTTCCAACCGCCCCGGCTCGGTCACCATTCCGACCGGCGTGGTGTATCTCGGGCTGTCCAGGGTGACCCGGGGCGACGGTTGCTCGTAGGCTGCCGCCATGTCTGACGCGCCGTGGGTGGCTGACGCCTGTGCCCTCATCGATGCCTATCGCTCCGGGGAGCGATCCCCGAAGGAGGAGCTCGAGACGACACTCGACGCCATCGCCGCCAGTGAGCTGAACGCCTTCTCCCATCTGGATGCCGAGGCGGCCCGCGAGCGCGCCGCCGTGGTCGACGTGGCGGCCCCCCTCGGCGGCCTCGTCGTCGGGGTCAAGGAGCTCGATGCCGTGGCCGGGTGGCCGCTGACCGAAGCGTCACGGGCCTTCGCCGACCGAGTGGCCGATCACGACGCCACCGCGGTGACGCGTCTTCGGGCGGGCGGTGCGGTGCTTGTCGGCCAGACGACGGCCAGCGAGTTCGGTGGGCTCAACGTGAGCGTGAGCCTGCTCCACGGGATCACCCGCAACCCGTGGGACCTCACCAGGACGACGGGCGGCTCGTCGGCCGGCTCATCAGCCGCTGTAGCCGGCGGGCTCCTGCCCCTGGCCACGGGGGGTGACGGCGGCGGATCGATCCGGATCCCGGCCGGGTTCTGCGGGCTCGTCGGTATGAAGGGGACGGCGGGACGGATCCCCCGAGGACCGAAGACGGTCATCGGCCCGCTGACCGTGGTGCTCGGTTGCATGGCGAGATCCGTGCGCGACGCCGCCCGCTATTTCGACGTGTGCAACGGTCACGACGGGCGCGATCCCTACAGCCTGCCCCGTGTCGAGGGCTGGGAGCGCGACCTCGACCAGCACGATCTGACCGGCATGCGGGTGGCGATCGCTCCGACGCTCGGATCCGCGGTCGTGCGTGCGGAGGTCGAGGCGCTGGTCGTCGAGGCCGGCCAGGCGCTGGCTCGGGATGCCGGGCTCCGGGTGGTCGATGTCCCCATTCACCTCCCGAGCTCGGGCGCCGAATGGGCCCTGGCCAATCTGGCCACCCTGGTCGGCGAGCTGGGCGACCGCTATCCCGACTGCCTGCCCGAGCTGACCACGGAGATGGCGTTCGGGCTGCAGATGGCGTCCCAGGTGGTCAACCTCGACATGGTCGCCAAGGCCGAGGTCAACCGCACCGCCGCCAACGAGGCGATGGCGGACGTGTTCGATCAGGTCGACTTCGTCGTGTGCGCCACCAACCCTGATGTCGCCTACCCCGCCGACTGCACGCTCAACACCAAGGTCGGGGACCTGACCGTGGGCCCCGAGAACAACGGCGCCCTGACGATCCCGGCGAACATCAGCGGCAACCCCGCCATCTCCATCCCCGCGGGCCTGATCGAGGGGTTGCCCGTCGGCATGCAGGTGATCGGCCGCCACCACGCGGACGCCCTGCTGCTCGACCTCGCTCGCGTCGTCGAGCGGAAACGACCCTGGCCGCTGGTGGCGCCGGGATCGCCCCGTTAGGCAAGCGTGGAGCCGCTCCGCTTCGGTTGCCTCGGCGCCGCCCGCATCGTTCCCAACGCGCTCGTGAGCCCGGCGAAGGCCTCGGCCGACGCCGACGTCCGAGCCATCGCCGCCCGCGATCCCTCGAGGGCGGCGGTCTTCGCCAAGCGCCATGGCATCCCCGTCGTTCACAAAACCTACGAGGCGCTGCTCGCCGACGACGACGTGGACGCGGTGTACAACCCGCTACCCAACGGCCTCCACGCCAAGTGGACCCTCCTGGCGCTCGAGGCCGGGAAGCACGTGCTGTGCGAGAAGCCCTTCACCGCCAACGCACCCGAGGCCGAGCGGGTGGCCGCGGCTGCCGAGGGGTCGGATCGGGTCGTCATGGAAGCGTTTCACTGGCGGTACCACCCGTTGGCGGCCGAGGCCCTCGAGATCGTGGGGAGCGGCGAGCTGGGTGAGGTCCGCCGGGTGGAGGCGGCGCTGTGCTTTCCCCTGTTTCGACGCGACGACATCCGGTGGAAGCTCGACCTTGCCGGTGGTGCCCTGATGGATGCCGGCTGCTACCCGGTCCACATCGTTCGCACCCTGGCCGGACGCGAACCCACTGTCATCAGTGCCACGGCGCGGCTCCGCTCGCCCGGGGTGGACCGGTTCGCGCAGGCG
>DASXYV010000554.1:0-1912 GCA_036502305.1 Acidimicrobiales bacterium | reverse complement strand
CCCCGGTGGCGGATTCGAGGGAGCGTTGACCCACGACGTGATCCACGGGCTGGACATCACCGTGCCGCTGGCCGTCGACCGGCAGGTGCCCGAGGAGCGCCTGCGGATCGTCCTCGAGGCCGTCACGATGCCCAAGAGCCTGAAGTTCTTCGCTTCCGATCTCGAGGGGATCGAGCTGCGGGCCGACGACATCGACTGGTCGTTCGGGTCGGGCGCACCAGTGTTCGGCCGAGCCCAGGACCTCGCGTTGGTCCTCTCTGGTCGCACGTTGCCGGCGGGACGTCTGCGGGGCCAACCGAGCGCACGTTTCACCGCGGCGTGAGCACGGGCCTGGCCGTCGGCGTCAGGCGAGAGCCTCAGGATCGACGCCCAGCTGTTCGGGGAGAGCCGACCGTCCAGAGGCGTTGACCCGCACGACTCGACGTTCGGTTCGGGTGACCCAGCCGAGCGTGACGAAGCGCTTCAGCAGCGCGGCTCCGAGCCATCCGCTGATGTGGGGGCGCTGCTCGCTCCAGTCGACGCAGTAGCGGACGAGGGGACGGCGCGTCGGCGGATCGAGCGGGACCTCGAGGCGGGCAAGCACGTCGCGGCCGTGGGTGGTCAGCACGAACCGCTTTGCCCGTCCGGCGCCGAGCACCGGGTCGTCCGGACCATCGGGTGCGGTCTCGACCCGCAGGACGCCGCCGGAGACCAACGAGTCGCACAGCGCCACGCCGAGGCGGCCGGCGAGGTGGTCGTAACAGGTGCGGGCCCGCCGGATCGCCTCGGCGTGGGTGGCCTGGCCCAGGGAGCGCACCGGCTGGCTGGGGGCGATCCGGGCGAGCGCCTCCACGGCGTCCGCGACCTGGGGGCTTCCCAGGCGGTAGTAGCGGTGTCGGCCGGAGGTCTGGACTGTGATCAGCCCTCCGTCGACCAGGCGGGTCAGATGGCCGGAAAGGGTGGAGGGGGCGACCCGAGCCTCCGCGGCCAGGTTGCTCGCCGCCAGGGCGCGTCCGCCAGCGAGGGCCAGGAGCACGGTGGCCCTGGCTGGCTCACCCATGAGGGCGGCCACCGAGGCGATATTGGCGTCACCCGGCATCGGACCGAGCCTATGTCCGTGATACTTCGGGTTAGACCGAAGCGTTGAGTGGTCAGTCAGGGTGGGTGACACGGCTCGAACGGGACAACGATCGTGGCCTCCAGGCACCGCCTCGCCAGGTCGCGCCCTGGGCCCTGGTGACGGTCCTTCTTGCTCGGCGCCGTGCTGACGGCGCTGAGCGTTCGCGCGACGGAAGAGCATGACGCAAGTCCGTAGCCTCAGTTCGACGCGGAAGAATTGAGGCGGGAAGACCGATGTCGAGAGACGCCATGTCGGGGAAGATCGTCCTCGTGACAGCCGCGACCTCTGGCTGGCACGACGCCGTCATAGCTACCGTCGACCGCGGCCTGGGACCCTGCGGTACGTCAGCTCGAAGTCGATGGTGTAGTTCGACCCGTCCTCGGCCTTCTCCCATCGGCCGGCGATGGTCTCTCCGTCCTCGCTGATAGTGGCCGTGAATCGCTGAGGGAACGGCTCGCCGATCCGCCAGAGCTTCCACTCACGTCCGCCGATGCTCATCTCGTACACGCGGCAGACGCCACGATCGTCAGAGTACAGCTGGCAATAGGTGCCGTTTGCGGCGTCGCAGCCCATGATCGAGACGCTGTTGGGCGCGTCAGGCAAGTCAATCGTGGAGCGCTGGATCAAGTGGGCACCCGAGCCGTGCCATTCGAAGGTTGCTCGCCCGCCGCCCGGCCAGGGTTCACCGCCCGGCGGCCCGGCCTCGAGGGTCCACTCGCCCACGAGGGGTTCGAGCTCACGCAGCGCGGCCTGTGCGGTTGGCTTATCCATGTCTACTCCCCTTAGTTGCAGTGCCGCCGTGATGGCAGGCGA
>DASXYV010000553.1:0-1684 GCA_036502305.1 Acidimicrobiales bacterium | reverse complement strand
GCCTTGCGGGGCTGCCACCGGGCCGCGGTTGCCATCCCGATGCAGCACGGCGCCGTACGCGGATCGCTCGATCACCTGCTCGGCGGCGGCGTTGAGGGCCGCCTCGACCATGGTCATCTCGACCATCGCACCCTTGCCGGTGCGGTCGCGCTCGTCCAGGGCGACCATGAGGGCGAGCACGGCGTGCATGCCCGCCATGGGGTCACAGGTCCCTCGCGGGATGAGCGGTGGACCGTCGGCCAGCCCGGTCACCCACGCCATGCCGCTGACCTGCTCCATGGTCTGGGCGAAGCCGGTGCGGTCCCGCCACGGGCCTGTGAGCCCGAAGGCGGGCATGCGCACCATGACCGCTCGTGGGTTCGCGGCGGCCACCGCCTCCCAGTCCAGGCCGAAGCCCTCCATGACCCGGGGCGAGAAGTTCTCCACCACGGCGTCGGCCCAGGCGACGAGGCCCTTGGCCAACTCCAGGCCTTCGGGGCGGGTCATGTCCAGGGTGACGCCGCGCTTGCCGGCGTTGGCGCCGTTGAACACCGGCGCCCACTCCCACCAATGATCGGCCGGGGGTCGCGCCGTCGTGGTGAAGCGCATGCCGTCCGGTCGCTGGATCGACTCCACCTTGATCACGTCGGCGCCGAGGGCAGCCAGCATGTGGGTGGCCGCCGGCCCCGCCCAGAACGCAGTGAAGTCGAGCACCCGCACGCCCGCCAGCGGCAGCGGGTCGGAGCTGGCCCCGTCCCCAGCCGCGCCCGGCTCTGACTTCCCGCCCCACTCCCTCGAGCCGGCCTCCCGGGCCGGCCATGTCACCTGCCCGGCCTCGCTGGCCGGCCATGTCACCTGCCCGGTGTGCTCGCCCAGCGTGGGACTGGGGCGGAAGGCGACGGGAGGTGTGTCTCCGATCCGGTAGGGAACCCTCGGCTGGACGAAATCGCCGCCGGGGTGGCTCACGAAGGCGCCCCGCTCCCGGAAGTGCTCGAAGTCGGTCACGGTATCGCCCGTACCGATCGGCGCCACGGGGATGCGCAGCAGGGTGGCGAGCTCGATGATCTCCTCGGTGGTGCGCCGTTGGGTCCAGGGGTGCACGGCGTCCAGGAACTCCCGCATCCGCCGGGTCCGCCCGGGCGCAGAGGCCAGGTCCCGGTCGTCCAGGAGGTCGGGACGCTCGACGAGGACCAGGAAGTCGCGGAACTGCTGACCGGTGATCGTGCAGAACCCGACATAGCCATCCGCGGTGGGCTCGATGGACGGGAGCTCGACCGTCCGGGCCGGACCCGGCGACGGCTTCCAGCCCGTGAAGCTGGCGAACAACGGCGCGTAGGTGTTCATCGACATGCACATGCACTCGAGCAGCGAGAGGTCGACGTGCTCGCCTCGCCCGCGGTGGCGGCTGCGAGCGACACCAGCCATGGCGGCGACGGCCGCGTAGGCGCCACCCACCCACTCGCCCAGGCGTCCGCCGGCGTACAGGGGAGGCCCGTCGGGGACGCCCCGGCCGCCGGTCGAGCCGCACCACGCCTGCAGGGTGAACTCGGTGGCGGGCCGCTCGGACCAGGGGCCCCTGCGGCCGAAGGGGGAGATCGACAACACGGTGAGGCCGGCGTTCGCCCCATGTAGCGCGCCCACGTCGACGCCCTGTGGCGAGCTCTCGACGACGACGTCGGCCCCGGCGACCAGCTCGTGGACGGCG
>DASXYV010000552.1:0-3133 GCA_036502305.1 Acidimicrobiales bacterium | reverse complement strand
GGGCGGACGGCGACGATGTAGCCCGGCGTGCGCCCGATCATGTTCCACGCCTCGTGACCCATGGCCAGCACGTCCTGGGTCCTCGAGTTGAGGGCGATGACGGTGGGCTCGTTCATCACGATGCCGCGCCCGCGGGTGATGACGAGGGTGTTCGCCGTCCCGAGATCGATGGCAAGGTCCCTAGCCAGGCCACGCCCTCCGATGCCGTCTTCCCTTGCGGGACCCTACATCCTCCGGGGCCAGGGCTCGCAGGCCCCGGGAGAACTCCTCGACACCGGACTCCACCGACGTGGGACGCCTCCCGCGGGCGGCCATGACGACCGACACGAGCAGCACCAGTACCACCGGCACCGCCACATACAACAGGTTGGTCACGTCACCACTGCTCCCGCTCCCCCACGATCTCAGGCCCGCTCCGCCACCGCGACGACATCACACGCGTCGGAGCCCCACTCGACACCTCCCGACCAACTCTCACGCTTCCAGATAGGGACCGTCGCCTTGAGCGTATCGATACAGAACCTCGCAGCGGCGAACGCTTCGCCCCGATGCGGAGTGGACGTCACCACCAGTACCGACGCCTCGGTGACGGCAAGGGGCCCCACCCGGTGGAGCATCACGACGCGGCCGAGGTGCGCCCAACGCTCCCGAGCGGCCCTGGCGATGGCGCTCAGTCGAGGCTCTACCTGCTCGGCATACGCCTCGTACTCGATGCCGGTCACCCCGGGACGGCCCTCGGCGTGGTCGCGCACGGTTCCCACGAAATTGACCACCGCGCCGCACTCCGGTCGCACAGCCCACTCCAGCGCCGCCTCGATGGGGAGGCGGCTGGAGGTGAGGCCCACCCAGTCATCGCCACTCTCAGGCGGTTTCACACCATCATGGTACGGCCCACGCGGGGGTGGCGATGCCTCATCGGAGCATCTCATCGATAATCTCGCCTTGATGACCGTCGAGAGCGGGGATTTCGAGGAGGATCACGACGGTCCCGAATCGTCGGAGGACCCGCCCAGCCGCCCGTGGCTCCCGCCGGAGGACCGGCTCTGGCGCCACCCATCCGAGCTGCGAGGCTCTGGGCCTCCGCGCGCGGACATTCCGAGCGTCCAGGCCCGGGGGCGGCGCCTGCTGGGAGGTCCTCTGTGGACGCGAGCCCTGCTGGGCGGCGTGGTGGGCGCGCTCGTGGCCACGGGCGTCGTCACTGGCGTGAACTGGCTCGGTCCGGCCACGACTGCCAGCCATGTCGGCGGCGCCGGCCAGAAGGGTAACCCCGTGACCACTGCAGCCGCCGTGGTGCCCACGCAGAGCCACGCGTCCATCATCGCCGGTCCCAGCTTGATGGGGATGGTGGCGAAGGTGGCACCGTCGATCGTCGCCGTGGACGTCGCGACCGGAAAGGGCCACGTGCGCGGATCGGGTCTGGTCTTTCGCAACGACGGCATGATCCTCACCGTGGCCCGCCTGGTCGCCGGGGCGGTGGGCATCAGTGTGATCACCTCCAACGGCCAGGAGGAGAAGGCCTCGGTCGTCGGCGAGGACGCCGACGATGGTGTCGCGGTCCTCCGGGTGGGTCACCAGCTCCCCAGCCTGAGCCTGGCCCAGAGCCCGGCGCCCACCACCGGGCAGGTCGCCATCGCCGTGGGCGCCACCGATCCTGCAGGCTCGCCACCGGCGGTCGCCATCGGCACCATCCGGGGGGTGAACCGGCAGGTGCGGGTCAACAACGGGCCGCCGCTCCTCGACGTCATCGATACCGACGCCCCGGCGGGACCGACGCCCGGCGGTGCGCTGCTCGACCAGTCCGGGAGGGTCGTCGGCATCACCACCGAGACCAGGGACGACGGTGGGGGGGCACACTGGCTCGCCGCACCGGCCGCAGTCCTCGACGACGCCGCCGATCAGTTGGCCACGACGGGCAAGGTCGTGCACGCGTGGCTGGGCATCTCCGCCGATGACCGGGTCTCCCCGAGCTCGGGCGGCGGCACCCCGGCCGGCGTCCAGGTCCTGACCGTGCAGAACAACAGTCCGGCCGCAGCGGCGGGGCTGGTGCCGCAGGACGTCATCGATGCGGTCGACGGTCAGCCCGTGCCGTCGATCCTCGACCTGCAGGGTGCGCTGCGGCTGCGCCGACCGGGGGCGCCGGTCGTGCTGGACGTGGTGCGCAACGGTGGACACTGGCCGATGCACGCGACGCTCGGCTCGGCGGCCGCCTAGCCCGGCCCGGGAGGCCGGTCCGAGAAGATGGCCGGAGACGCCTCCGCTGCTGCGCCGCGAGCCCGGCGCACAGCTCCGTCCGCATAGCATTCGACTGGTGAGCACACCCTCGCCCTTCGGCGGCGGCAACTTCTTCGAGAACCTCCTGGGGGATCTGCTCAAGATGCTCGCCACGCAGGGTCCGGTGCATTGGGAGCTGGCCCGCCAGGTTGCCCAGGGTGTCGCCAGTGGAGGCCAGCCCGAGGCCAATGTGGAGCCGCTGGAGCGGATCCGCCTCGAAGAGCTGGTCAGGGTGGCCGACCTCCACGTGGCTGACGCGACCGGACTGTCGACGACCGTGAGCGGGAGGGTGGTCACCATCCAGCCCGTGACGCGAGCCGAGTGGGCCTGGCACACCCTCGAGGCGTGGCGGCCCCTGCTGGACTCGCTGGCACGATCCCTGTCGGGCACGCCCGAGGAGCCCGGGGGCACAGCCGGCCCGGGAGGCGGGCCCGGGGGCACAGCCGGCCCGGGAGGCCGGCCCGAAGGCACAGCAGGCCCGGGAGGCGGGCCCGAAGGCACGACCGGTCCCGCAGGAGAGGTCGGCGGGCCAGGCCCCGGCGGGCCGGAGGACCCCCACCCGATGCCCGGTTGGGATCCCGGTGCCGACCAGGACCCGACGGGGTTCCTCGGTCAGCTGGGCCAGGTCATGGGGCCCACGCTCCTCGGCCTCCAGTTCGGCGCCATGGTCGGCCATCTGGCCGAGCGGGCAATGGGTCAGTACGACCTTCCCATCCCTCGGCCGCCCTCTGACCAGCTCATGATGGTGCCGGCGAGCATCGCCGCCTTCGCCAGCGACTGGAGCCTGCCATTGGACGACGTGCGCCTCTGGGTGTGCCTCAGCGAGGTGACCCACCACGCCATCCTGGGTCGTCCCCACGTC
>DASXYV010000551.1:0-3475 GCA_036502305.1 Acidimicrobiales bacterium | reverse complement strand
GCGACCCCTCCCATCGCCACGAGGTCGTGCGAACCCTCCGGGACCAGGGGTTCAACGTGGCGCTGGCCGCCGATTCGGC
This sequence comes from Acidimicrobiales bacterium, assembly GCA_036502305.1. Classification (GTDB taxonomy): domain Bacteria; phylum Actinomycetota; class Acidimicrobiia; order Acidimicrobiales; family AC-9; genus AC-9. The sequence goes on along the minus strand of DASXYV010000551.1, from coordinate 3,396 downwards.
TGATCAGGACGTCCCGCCGTCGTCGGGATAGGCGACGGCCCACAGACACAGGCCGTGCGGCGGCGCGGGCGAGGCGGCGAGCGCGCGATCACGGGATCGCAGGATCCAGGCCAGGTCCCCCGCCCGTGTTCGACCCCGACCCACCTCGACCAGGGTGCCCACCACGGAGCGGACCATCTGGTGACAGAAGGCGCCCGCCTCGATCTCGAAGACCAGCAGGTCGCCCTCGCCCAGCCCGCTGTCGCCTCGGGTCCAGCGGGCGTCGTGGACGCGACGTACGAGTGACCCGCCGTCGGGAGGACGACGGCAGAAGGTCGAGAAGTCGTGCTCGCCGAGCAGCGGATCGGTGGCCTGCTCCATGGCCCGGAGGTCGAGCGGGTCCTCGACGTGCCAGGCGGTGGCGGCGAGGAAGGGATCGGGCGTCGGCCCGTTGAGCACGCTGTAGCGGTAGTGACGCGACACCGCCGAGTGGCGGGCGTCGAAGCCGGGGGGGGCGACCCGGGCGTCGCGCACGACGATGGCCGGCGCCAGCATGGCGTTGCACGATCGAACCAGCGCGTCGAGATCGAGCCTGCCCCGGACGGGGGCCAGGTCAGCGTGGACCACCTGGCCCCGGGCGTGCACCCCGGCGTCGGTCCGTCCCGCGCAGGTCAGGCTCACCTGGTGGCCGATGACCTTCTCGATGGCCCCGCTCAGGGTCCCGCCCACCGTGGTCTGGCCGGGCTGGGCGGCGAAGCCGTGGAATCCGGTCCCCTCGTAGGCGACCGTGAGCCGCACCCGGACGTGCTCGTCGGCATCGGGTGCAGCCCGCTCGGGGGAGACCGCGGTGGGCCGGTCGTGCTGGCCGGCTCTACCCTCAGGCCGGCCTCCCGGGCCGGCTCCTCGGGCCGGCTCCTCGGGCTCGAAGAGCGTCAAACGAGCTCGATACGGGCCATGGGGGCGTTGTCCCCATGGCGCGGACCGAGCTTGAGGATGCGGGTGTAGCCGCCCGGGCGGTCGGTGTACCGGGGCCCGATCTCCTCGAACAGCTTGTTGGCCATGTCCTTGTCCCTGATGAGCGCCACGACCTGGCGTTGACGGTGCACGCCGCCCTTGCGGGCCTTGGTGATGACCTTCTCGACCACGGGCCGCATGGCCTTGGCCTTGGACTCGGTGGTCACCAGGGCCTCGGCGGCCACGAGCGACGCCACCAGGTTGCCAAGCATGGCCTTCTGGTGGGCGGCGCCGCCGCCGAGGCGGCGGCCCTTGGTCGGGGTGCCCTGCACCTCATTCCTCCTTGGTGCGCAGGGACAGGCCCCGCTCGTCCAGGCGCTGGATGACCTCGTCGAGGGACTTCTGCCCGAAGTTGGTGATGGCGAGCAGATCGTCGGGCGTGCGCTCGACGAGCTCGCCGATGCTGTTCACCTGGGCCCGCTTCAGGCAGTTGCGGGGCCGCTCTGAGAGGTCGAGGTCCTCGATGGGAAGGTCGAGGTCGGGAGAGCCGCTGGTCATGGTGCTGACGTCGCCGAGCTCGAGACCCTGGGGATGCTCGCTCATGTCCGCCACCAGGCCCACCAGGGACCGCAGGGTCTCGCCCGCCGAGGCCAGGGCGTCCCGCGGCGAGATCGAGCCGTCGGTCTCGATGTCGAGAACGAGCAGGTCGAAGTTGGTCGACTGCTCCACACGGGTGGGCTCGATCGTGAAGGCGACCCTGCGAACGGGCGAGAAGATCGAGTCCACCGGGATGACGCCGATGGTCGCGGTGCGCTTGTTGAGCTCGGCCGAGACGTAGCCGCGGCCGCGCTCGACGGTGACGTCCATGGCCAGCCGGCCCTTCGGATCCAGCGTGGCCAGGGTCAGCTCGGGGTTCAGCACCTCGACGTCGGCCGGGGTCTGCAGGTCCCCGGCGGTGACGGTGGCCGACCCGCGGACGTCCAGGCGGAGGGTGACGGGCTCGTCGGACTCGACCCGGAGGACGACGTCCTTCAGGTTGAGGATGATGTCGGTGACATCCTCCTTCACGCCCGGGAGGGTGGTGAACTCGTGGAGGGCGTCGTCGAAGCGGACCTGGGTGACGGCCGCCCCTGGGATCGAGGAGAGCAGGGTCCGCCGCAGCGTGTTGCCCATGGTGTGGCCGAACCCTGGCTCCAGTGGTCCAATGGCGAAGCGCTGGCGGCCGGTCTCCTCCTCGCCGAGCGGCTCCACTGTCGGGCGTTGGATGATGAGCATTGCGACGATGACTCCTTGACGCTGGTGGTGCTACTTGGAGTACAGCTCGATGATGAGCTGCTCTCGCACGGGCACGTCGATGTGCTCCCTGAGGGGCAGGCTCCGCACGGTGACCCGGAGGCCGCCGTCCTCGGCCTCCAGCCAGGGCGGGACCTGGCGGTCCAGGGTGTCGACGTTGTGACGGATGATGATGAGCTGGCGGGACCGCTCGGCCAGGGCCACGACGTCACCCTGGCGCACCTGGTAGCTCGGGATGGTGACTCGCTTGCCGTTGACCCGCACGTGCCCATGGCGGACGAGCTGGCGGGCCTGGGCCCGGCTGGCACCCCAGCCGGCCCGGTAGGCCACGTTGTCGAGGCGAAGCTCGAGCATGCGCAGGAGGTTCTCGCCGCTGACCCCCGACTGGTGGGTGGCCTGCTCGTAGAGGTTCACGAACTGCTTCTCGAGGACGCCGTAGATACGACGGGCCTTCTGCTTCTCGCGCAGCTGGGCGAGGTACTCAGAGCCCTGGCGAACACGGTCGCGCCCGTGCTCGCCGGGGGGGTAGGGCCGGCGCTCGATCGGGCACTTCATCGAGTCGCACTTGGGTCCCTTCAGGAACAGCTTCATCTTCTCCCGGCGGCACAGGCGGCAGACGGGGCCGGTGTATCGGGCCATGGGGTGGGGTGCTCTTCTCCTTCTCCTCTATCGGGGCCGAGCCTCGGCGCGGGTCACACCCGCCGCCGCTTCTTGGGTCGGCAGCCGTTGTGCGGGATGGGGGTCACGTCCTTGATGCCCGCCACCTCGATGCCGGTGTTGGTGAGGGATCGGATCGCGGTCTCCCGCCCCGACCCCGGGCCCTTCACCAGCACGTCGACCTTGCGCACGCCGTGCTCCATGGCCCGACGGGCGCAGGCCTCGGCCGCCAGCTGAGCGGCGAAGGGGGTGGACTTCCGGGAGCCCTTGAAGCCGACGTTGCCCGCCGACGCCCAGGCCAGGACGTTGCCCTCGGGGTCGCTGATCGACACGATCGTGTTGTTGAACGAGCTCTTGATATGGGCCACGCCGTAGGCGACGTTCTTGCGCTCGCGGCGGCGGGGCCGCCGTCCTCCTGGCTTGGGCTTGGGCATCAGTGCTTGCGAACCTTCTTCTTGCCGGCGACGGTCTTCTTGGGCCCCTTGCGGGTGCGGGCGTTGGTGTGGGTGCGCT
>DASXYV010000550.1:0-3253 GCA_036502305.1 Acidimicrobiales bacterium | reverse complement strand
CACGTGGGGATCATCGAGGATGTCGGCCATGCCCATGACGGGGGCCACGGCGACGTCGGCGGCGTTCAGCGACTCGAGCGCCTGTGGCATGGTCCTGGCGCCGATCCAGTCGCCGACGGCACCATCGACCTCCCCGCGGTGCCCAGCCCGGCCCGCGTTGGTGCGCAGGCGATCGTCCTCCCCCAGCCCGACCAGGTCCAGGAGGCGCCGGGCGACGGGCTCCGACGAGGTGCTGATGGCTACCCACGCTCCGTCGGCGCAGCGGTAGGTGCCGCGTGGGACGGTGTAGGGGATGCCCGATCCCAGGCGAGGCTGCTCGTACCCCAGCACGGCGTACGCCGTGGGCAGGGGACCCATGACCTGGAGCATGGACTCGAGCAGGTTGGCGTCGACCACCTGACCGACCCCGGAGTGCAGGGCGACCATGGTGGCGAACGCGCCTACGAGCGCCGTCACCTCGTCGGTGAGGGCGACAGGAGGGAGCAGCGGCGCGCCGTCGGGCTCGCCGTTGATGGCGGCGAAGCCGGACATGGCCTCGGCCAGGGTGGCGAAGCCAGGGCGGCCGGCGTAGGAGCCGTCCTGGCCGAACCCGGTGATGCGGGTGATGACGAGCCGGGGATTGCGCGCCAGCAGCACGTCCGGTCCCAGGCCCAGTCGCTCGAGGGTGCCGGGTCGGAAGTTCTCGACCAGCACGTGGGCGTCGTCGCACAGACCCAGCAGGGCCTGGCGCCCATCGGTCGACTTGAGATCGAGGGTCACGCACCGCTTGTTGCGCCCTTCCAGCTTCCACCACAGCGACACGCCGTCCCTGGTGTCGCGCCAGCCCAGGTCGCGCGCCGCGTCACCGCCGTCGGGTCGCTCGACCTTGATCACGTCGGCACCGAAGTCGGCCAGGTACCGCGCGCAGCCGGGCGCGGCGATGAGGCCCGAGCAGTCGATGACCCGGATGTCGGCGAGAGGCCCGTCGCTCACGCCGCCGACACTATCGGTGGCGCTCGAGGCTCCTGGGATGAGACAGGGCCCGGATTGACGCCCCGTCAGGTATGAGCGACTGTGATGGCCGGCCCGAGGGCAACAGGGAAGGGGCTGTCGTGGGCAGACTGGACGGCAAGGTTGCGCTCATCTCCGGGGGGGCCCGGGGCCAGGGCGAGGCCGAGGCCCGGCTCTTCGCCGCCGAGGGAGCCAAGGTCCTGCTTGGCGACGTCCTGGACGATGTGGGCGAGAAGCTGGCGGTGGAGATCGGGGACGCGGCCACCTACGTGCACCTCGACGTCACCAGCCAGGACGACTGGGCGACGGCGGTCGATGCGGCGACGACCCGGTTCGGGAAGCTGGACGTGCTCGTCAACAACGCCGGCATCCTCCGGTTCGGCTCCATCGAGCGGACGTCGTTCGAGGAGTACCGGCGGGTCGTCGAGGTCAACCAGTTCGGCTGCTTCCTCGGCATGAAGTCCGCCATCCCGGCCCTCAAGGCCGCCGGCGGAGGCGCCATCGTGAATATCTCCTCTACCCAGGGTCTCGAGGGCATGGCCGGAGCGTGCGCCTACACGGCGAGCAAGTTCGCCGTACGTGGCATGACCAAGTCCGCCGCTCTGGAGCTCGGTCGATTCGGCATCCGGGTGAACTCGGTCCATCCCGGCGGCATCGACACCCCCATGCTGGCCCTCGACCAGATGGACCAGGCCAACAAGGACGCCGGCTACCGGCACCAGCCGATCGGGCGGATCGGCAAGCCCGAGGAGGTGGCCCGGCTCGTGGCCTTCCTCGCCTCGGACGAGAGCTCGTACTCGACGGGGTCCGAGTTCCTGGTCGAGGGCGGCATGACGGCGGGGCTCTCGTTGCCGGGCTTCGAGTGAACCTGCGCTACTCGGAGAGCGAAGAGCGGTTCAGGGGCGAGCTCAGGGGGTGGCTCGATCGGGTGCTGCCCACAGTGGGTCCCCCGCCGGCGTCGGATGACTGGCCGGGGCGGCGCGCCTACGACACCGCGTGGCAGCGAACGCTGTTCGATGCCGGCTACGCCGGCATCAACTGGCCCAAGGACTTGGGTGGACGGGGCGCCTCGCCGACCGAGCACCTCGTGTTCCTGGAGGAGACCGAGCGCGCCCACGCCCCCTATGTGGGGGTGAACTTCGTCGGGCTGCTGCACGCCGGACCCACGCTCATCGCCGAAGCGTCGCCCGAGCAGCGATCCCGCTATCTGCCACCGATCCTGCGCGGCGACGAGGTGTGGTGCCAGGGCTTCTCGGAGCCGGGTGCGGGGTCGGACCTCGCGTCCCTGCGCACGCGCGCCGTGCGTGACGGCGACGACTACGTCGTGTCGGGGCAGAAGATATGGACTTCGCACGCCGAGGTGGCCGACTTCTGCGAGCTCCTCGTCCGCACCGACCCCGACGCGCCCAAGCACCGGGGGATCTCCTGGTTGGTGCTGCCCATGGACAGCCCCGGCGTCGAGGTCCGCCCGCTGCGCACCATCTACGGGACGGCGGAGTTCAGCGAGGTCTTCCTGGACGAGGTGCGGGTGCCGGTGGCCAATCGGGTCGGGGCCGAGAACGACGGCTGGCGGGTGGCCATGGTCACCTTCAGCTTCGAGCGGGGCACGGCGTTCGTGAGCGAGCTGCTGCAGTCGATGGAGCTGCTCGAGAGCCTCGTCGGCATCGCCCGTTCGACGGGCGATCGCGCCCACCCCTGGGACGACGTCGGGGTGAGGCGTGAGCTCGGGCACCTGGCGGCCGACCTCGACGCCCTCTGGTCGCTCACGAAGCGCAACGTCACCCAGGCGTCCCGGACCGGCGTGCCTGGTGTCGGCGGATCGGTGTTCAAGCTGCACTATTCGGAGGTCCGTCACCGTCTCGGCGACCTCGCCCTGCGGATCCTCGACCGGGCGGCGCTCTCCTTCGACGACCTCGGGGGAGCCCGCAGCGGGGAGCAGGTGCACGGCTGGGTCCACGCCATGTCGATCTCGATTGCCGCCGGCACCTCCCAGATCCAGCGCAACATCCTCGGCGAGCGCGTCCTGGGCTTGCCCCGGGAGCGTTGAGGAGCTCGGAGGCGGGCGCGACGTGGACTTCGAGCTCAGCGAGGACCAGGAGGCGCTGCAGGAGGCGGTGCGCAAGCTGTGCGCCGGTGCGTACCCTATGGCCACCGTCCGGTCGCTGGAGGCCCACAGCGGCGTGGACCGTGACCTGTGGCGTCGTCTGGCCGACGCCGGTGTGTTCTCCCTGCGTCTGCCCGAGTCCGATGGCGGCGTCGGCCT
>DASXYV010000549.1:0-2411 GCA_036502305.1 Acidimicrobiales bacterium | reverse complement strand
CGGGGCATCGACCCAGGGCCGACCCGGCGCCCCGAGCGGCAGGCCCGTCGTGTCGCACAGCACGATGTCTACCTCGACACCGTGGGCCTCCAGAGCGGCCAGGTGGGCCGCCACGTCGTAGCCCTCGGTCTCGGGGAGCTGGGGACGCAGGTTGCAGACATAGACCTTCCGCCCCTTGGCCTCCGCCAGCGCCTCCCGCAGAGCCGGGACGGCAATTGCGGCCAGCACGCTGGTGTAGAGGGAGCCCGGGCCGAGGATGATCTGGTCTGCCCGGGCCACGGCCTCCAGGGCTGCGGCCGGCGGCTGGGCATCGACCGGGACGAGCGAGACCCGGGTGATACGTCCCGCCCGGCCCACCGCCACCTGGCCCTGCACGGCCCCGCCCGCCGCATCGGCCTTGAGCACGACGGGCACGGTCGTGGCCGGCAAGACCGTTCCGCCCGCGGCGACCAGTCGCCCGGCTTCTTCCACGGCGAACAGGAAGTCGCCCGTCGAGGCGGCCAGGCCGGCGATGACGAGGTTGCCCAGGGCGTGGCCCTCCAGCTCTCCGGCGTCGAAGCGGTGCTCGAAGGCCTTCGACCACACCGATGGGGCGCTCAGGGCGACCAGGCACTTGCGCAGGTCTCCCGGTGGCGGCACCCCGAAGATCTCCCGCAGCCGACCGCTCGAGCCCCCGTCGTCAGCCACCGAGACGATTGCCGTGACGTCGTCGCTGTAGTGACGCGTGGCGCGGAGGGTGGCAGCCAGCCCGTGGCCGCCACCGAGGGCCACGACGCTCGGTCGTGTGCTCACCGATGCACGTCCCGATGGTGAAGCGTGGGCTCGAAGCCCCGGGCCTGGATCCGCTCCGCCAGCTCTTCGGCCAGCACGACCGACCGGTGCTGGCCACCGGTGCAGCCGACCGCCACGGTCAGGTAGGACTTTCCTTCCTTCACGTAGGCGGGAAGCAGGAGGCCGAAGAGGTCGTCCAGCTTGTCCAGGAAGGCCGGCGTGTCGCACTGGCTCATGACATATCGCCGCACCGGGGGGTCGAGCCCGGTCAGCGGCCGCAGCTCCTCGACCCAATGGGGGTTGGGGAGGAACCGGCAGTCGAAGACGAGGTCGACGTCGAGAGGGACGCCGTGCTTGAACCCGAACGACACGACCGTGACCTGGAGCCCGGTGGTGTGATCGTCGCGCTCGAACAGGTCGATGAGGCGACCTCGGAGCTGGTGGATGTTGAGGTCACTGGTGTCCACGACGACGTCGGCTTGGGCGAGGATCGGGTCGAGCATCCGCCGCTCCTGGGTGATGGACCCGATCATCCCCGCGGCCGCCAGCGGGTGGCGGCGTCTGGTGCCCTCGAAGCGGCGCACGAGGACGTCGTCGGACGCGTCAAGAAACAGCATCCGGACCCGGTTCCCGGTCGAGCGCAGCGCCTCCAGGGCGGGCCCGACGTCGTCGAGATACTCGCTGCCCCCGCGGCCCACGACGAGCGCCACCTTCTCGGTCTCCGATCCCGGCCCGCTGACCAGCTCGGCCACCTTGGTGATGAGCGCGGGCGGCATGTTGTCGATGACGAACCACCCGAGGTCCTCGAAGGTGGCGGCCGCCGTCGACCGGCCCGCGCCCGAGAGCCCGGTGAGGATCAGGTAGTCGCTCATAGACGTGCCTCCATTGTCACATCGTCGCGTCGATCTCGGAGCTTCTCGGCGAGGAGGAACAGGAGCCGCGGGATCGTCGCGGCGCCGGCGTACTCTTCCGCCCGAGCCAGGAACCCGGCCGGCGGGGCTGGCTCATCCATGCGGGTCACGAGCATCCCGTGGTCGACCAGCAGGTTCACGTACCGGGAGAGCGGCCGGTGGACGAACGGCACGAAGACCCCCTTGTCCACCTCCTCGACGGAGCTGTCCTCGACGAGGTAAGGCCCGATGCGCCAGTACTGCTCACCCAGGATGTGATCGTCGATCCAGCCGCTGCCCGGCGCCTGGAGCAGTGGATGGTTCATGAGCAGGAGGAAGCGTCCACCCGGCCGCAGGACCCGCCCCACCTCGGCCACGGTCTCCTCGAGCTCGTCGAGGTGCTCGAGCACGAGGCAGGCGACGGCGGCGTCGAAGCTGGCGGCGGCGAAGGGCAGGCTGGCCGCCGTGGCCCTGGCGTACAGAGGGCCGCCGCCCCGCCGTCTGGCCTCCTCGAGCTGCGGCCAGGTGGGGTCCACGCCCACCACCGCCCGGGGCCCCGCCGCCAGCCTGGCCACCTGCCCCTCTCCCGTGCCCACGTCGAGGACCCGCCCGGACCGGGGCAGGTGCTGCGAGACGAGGGGCAGGATCTGCTCGACGTACTCGGGATCGGTACCGCCGGTGAAGGTGGCCTGCCACCAGCGGGCGCTCTGCGCCCACAGGTCGCTGTCGCTCGTGCTCACGGAGCGGCGA
>DASXYV010000548.1:0-2329 GCA_036502305.1 Acidimicrobiales bacterium | reverse complement strand
CCCACGCGCTTCGGCGACGCCGGCGCCGACCAGCGCCACGTTGGCCGGCTCGTTGGGCTGACCGCGATGCGGAACGGGCGCCAAGAAGGGCGAGTCCGTCTCCACCAGCAACCGATCGGCCGGACAGAGCGCCGCCGCCTCCCGGACGTCGCCGGCGCCCTTGAACGTCACGATCCCGCTGAACGACAGGAAGGCGCCGAGCTGGAGGCACCGCCGCGCCTCGGCGGCACCGCCCGTGAAGCAGTGGAACACCGTGCGCTCCGGCACGCCTTCGGACTCGAGGATGGCGAGCGTGTCGTCCCACGCCTCCCGGCTGTGCACGACAAGCGCCAGCCCGTGCCGATGGGCGAGAGCCACCTGGGCGGCGAAGGCGTCCCGTTGGGTCGGCCGAGGTGAATGGTCATAGTGGTAGTCCAGCCCGCACTCGCCCACGGCTACGAGTGAGGCGTCGTCGGAGCCGACCACCTCGTCCAAGAGCGCGGCGACGCTCTCGACGCCCTGCTTGGCATCGTGGGGATGCAGGCCCACCGTGGCCCACACCCCGTCGCCGGCCAATGCGAGCGCCCGGCGCGACTGCCCGGCGTCGGTGCCAACGCAGACGAGGCGCGTCACGCCCGCGGCCCGCGCCCGCCGCACGGCGTCCTCAGGGTCGGCCGCGTCCTGGAGGTGGCAGTGGCTGTCCGTCCACACCCGGCTGCCTCTCGCTCAGGCCTTGCGCCGAGGAAAGAGTGGCGCAGCCCGCTCCACCGGCCGCCCGGCGGGATAGCCGCCCCACGCTGCTGCCTCCGGCAGACGCTCGTCGCCCGGCGACCCGGTGAGCCCGATGCGGCGCCACAGCTCAGAGCAGGCGGCGGGCATCGCCGGCCAGGCCAGGAGGGCGACGATGCGCAGCGCCTCGAGGGCATCGCCGAGCACGGCGCTCACCTGCGGTCCCGGATCCTGCTTCCACGGCTCCTCGGCCTCCAGCGACGCGTTGGTCTCATGGATGAGCTTCCAGGCCGCGTCGAGCGCCTCGTGTGGCGCGAAGCGCTCCCACGCGTCCGCCGCAGCCTCCACGACCTCGGCCGCCACGGCCGCCAGCGGGGAGTCGGCTCGGGGAGCCGGCCCGACGCCACCACACTTGCTGGCCACCACGGTCGTGACGCGCGACGCCAGGTTGCCGAGATTGTTGGCCAGGTCGGCGTTGTAGCGGGCCACGATGCGCTCATAGGAGAAATCCCCGTCGGGACCAAGTGCCACGTCCCGGAGCAGGTGGTACCGGAGCGCATCGACCCCGAAGTCCGCGACCAGGTCGGCTGGGGCGATCTGATTGGCGCTGGTCTTCGACATCTTCTCGCCGCCCACGAGCAGCCACCCGTGCACGAAGAAATGCGCCGGAGGATCGATACCGGCCGCCATGCACATGGCCGGCCACCAGACGCAGTGGAACCGGATGATCTCCTTGCCGATCAGGTGGTGCACCGCCGGCCACCACGACGCAAAGCGATCGGGGTCCTCGCCGTAGCCGATGGCGGTGATGTAGTTGATGAGCGCGTCGTACCACACGTAGAAGACATGGCGGTCGTCCCACGGCACGGGCACGCCCCACTTGAGCGACGTCCGGGTGATGGAGATGTCCTGGAGGCCCTGGCGGATGAAGCCCAGGGCCTCGTTGCGCTTGGACTCCGGCTGCACCGCATCGGGGTTGGCCTCGTACCAGTCGAGGAGCGCCTGCTGGAAGTGGCTGAGCTTGAAGAAGTAGTTCTCCTCCTTCACCAGCTCGACCGGTCGGCCGTGAATGGGGCACATGCCGTCGATCAGTTCGTCCTCGGTGTAGTAGGCCTCGCAGCTCACGCAGTACAGGCCCTCGTAGGTGCCGAGCTCGATGTAGCCGTTGTCCTTGACCGCCTGAAGGAAGCGCTGCACCGCAACATGGTGACGGGGCTCGCTGGTCCGGATGAAGTCGTCGTAGGAGATGTCCAGCTGCTGCCAAGCCTCGACGAACCGCACGCTCGTGAGGTCGGCCCACTCCATGGGGCTCACGCCGTTTGCCTCGGCCGCCTGGGCCACCTTGAGGCCGTGCTCGTCGGTGCCGGTCAAGAAGAAGACGTCGTCGCCGAGCAGGCGATGCCAGCGAGCCAGCGCGTCGCCGACCACCGTGGTGTAGGCGTGGCCGATGTGGGGAGCGTCGTTGACGTAGTAGATGGGGGTCGTCAGGAAGAAGCGGGCCACTGCCCACTCACAGTACCGACGACCTCCCGAAGGGCCGGCCCGGATTTGGTCACGAACGGAGGCGCAGCGCGGCGTCGTAGACGCGCCGCTTGGGGACCTTGAGCTCTGCCGCCACCTC
>DASXYV010000547.1:0-2048 GCA_036502305.1 Acidimicrobiales bacterium | reverse complement strand
CGGTACGGGCAGCGGGTGAACGAGACCGTCGTGCTGGACCCGGCGCAGTCGGTGGTCGGGTCGAAGCCCAGCTCGGCCAGCTCGGCCACGAGGGCGGCGACGCACGGGCTCTCGTCCGAGACGCCGGTGTCTCCCACCTCCCCATCGGCCTCGCCGAGCGTCTCCGCCTCGTGCCGGCCCCACGACCTGCCGACCTCGGCGACGTCGTTGTCCCGGGGGCCGAGCTCGGCCGCCAGCTGGGCCAGAAGGTCGGCGAGCAGTGGGTACGCCGGCGGCTCGAGGCCGAGGGATGGAGCCTCGGCGGTGAGCATGTACCGGTGCTGGGGCCGCCCCACGCTCCCCTGGCTGGCCGACTCGACCTCGAGCAGGCCGACCTCTCGCAGCCGCTCGAGGTGTGGTCGGACGGTGTTGGGATGGAGGTCGAGGACCTCAGCGATGTCGGAGGTGGAGAGCGGAACCGACGACGAGGCCACCTCGCTGTAGATGGCGTAGCGCGTGCGGTCTCCGAGGGCCCTGAACACCGACAGCCGGGCCCCTGGCGCCGGCGGCGAGCCGAGCGGGGCTGGCTCCCGAGCCGCGGCCGACCGTGTCGCTAACTTCGCCACACGCGAATACTACCGGTCGGGACCGGTAGAATTCACGCGTGCCCGCAAAGGCCGTCTCCCCGCCGCCCCACGAGGCTGTCGTCGCTGCCCTGCGCGGCGTCATCGATCCCGAGCTGGGTGACAACGTCGTCGACCTCGGCATGGTCCGCGGCGTGCAGGTGGCCGACGGTGGCAGCGTCGACGTGGAGCTGGCCCTGACCATCGCCGGCTGCCCGCTGCGCACCCAGCTGCGCGGTGACGTCGAAGCCCGGGTCGGCGGGCTCCCGGGCGTCATCTCGGTGAAGGTCCACATGGCCGAGATGACCGGCGAGGAGCGCAGCCGGGTGATGTCGCGGGCCCGGTGGAAGGCGCGGGAGCAGCCCGCCGAGACCGAGATCCCCCCGAGCGCCCGGGTGGTGGCGGTGGCGTCGGGGAAGGGCGGGGTCGGCAAGTCGTCGGTCACCGTCAACCTGGCCGCCGCGCTGGCGGCCCGGGGCCTCACCGTTGGGCTGCTCGATGCCGATATCTGGGGCTTCTCGATCCCCCGCATGCTCGGCATCGATGGACGCATCGAGGCCGAGGGGACGACCGACGAGTGGTCCATGATCCCCATCACCAAGCCTGTCGGCTCCGGGCAGCTGAAGGTGGTGTCGATGGGCTTTCTCGCCGAGGGTGAAGACGAGGCGATCATGTGGCGAGGCCTGCTGCTCAACCGGGCCCTCCAGCACTTCATCGAGAACGTCCGCTGGGGCGGGCTCGACTACCTCCTCGTCGACATGCCGCCGGGCACCGGAGACATCCAGATGGGCCTGGCTCGCATGCTGCCGCGCACCGAGCTGATCATCGTGACCACGCCGGCCCTGGCCGCGGCCAAGGTGGCCACCCGGGCCGCTGACATGGCCCGCAAGGGCTACCTGCGCGTGGCCGGGGTGATCGAGAACATGACCGCCTTCGTGTGCGAGCACGGCCAGTCGTACCCGCTGTTCGGGGCGGGCGGGGGCCAGCGGGTGGCAGACGAGATCGGCGCCCCGCTCATCGGCGCCGTGCCGCTCGATCCCGCCGTGGCGGCCGGTGGCGACACAGGCAACCCGGTGGCGCTGGACGGCGAGGGGCCGACCGCAGAGGCGTTCGCCGCCATCGCCGGCCGCCTGGTCGACGAGATCCTTCCCCTCGTCGAGATGTCGGGCTGCACCGTCCGGATGCTCGACCGCGTCGAGGCCGCGCTGGACGGCTGACCCGCCGGCTGGGACTGAGACTCGGCAACCGCCGAGCGGTCGATCAGCTGTCGATCGATGCGGCGTGGTGGGGCACCGGGAGGCTGACGGCGAAGGCCGCGCCACCCTCGGCCGCCGACTCGTACCAGACCCGGCCGCCCATGGCCTCGACCAGGCCCCGCACCAGGGAGAGCCCGAGGCCGGTCCCCCGCGCCCGATCCCGTTCGCGTAGAGAGAGGATCTGGAGCCG
>DASXYV010000546.1:0-2846 GCA_036502305.1 Acidimicrobiales bacterium | reverse complement strand
AGCTGGGTGAAGCTGGAGGTGATCGGCGACGAGCGGACGCTGCTTCCGGACGCCGTCGAGCTCCTCGACGCGGCCGAGCGGCTGATCGACGAGGGCTTCGTTGTGCTGCCGTACACGAACGACGATCCCGTGCTCGCCCGTCGCCTCGAGCAGCTCGGTTGTGCCGCGGTGATGCCGTTGGGCTCGCCGATCGGCAGCGGCCTGGGGATCCGGAACCGCCACAACATCGCCCTCATCGTCGAGGCCGCCTCGGTGCCCGTCGTCCTCGACGCCGGCCTGGGTACGGCGTCGGACGCCGCCGTCGCCATGGAGCTTGGCTGCGATGCCGTGCTGCTGGCGTCGGCGGTCACCCGAGCGCAGGCGCCGGCGGGCATGGCCGAGGCGATGGCGAAGGCGGTGGAGGCCGGCCGGCTGGCCTGGCGATCGGGACGCATCCCCCAGCGGTTCCACGCCGAGGCGTCGACGTCGTTCGAGGGGATGGCCGACCTCGACTCGCGCTGGTGAGCAACGTCACCCCGCCCGTCGCGCTCACCATCGCCGGCTCCGACTCGGGCGGAGCGGCGGGGATCCAGGCCGACCTGAAGACCTTCGCCGCTCTCGGCGTGTTCGGCACAAGCGCCATCACCGCCGTCACTGCCCAGAACACCCTGGGGGTGCAGAGCGTGCACGTCGTGCCCGTGGAACACGTCGACGCCCAGATCACCTCGGTCGTGAGCGACCTCCGGCCGGCTGCGGTCAAGACCGGCATGCTGGCCACGGCCGCCACCGTCGCCGCCGTCGCCGGCCGGGCCGCCCGGGGAGAGCTTCGCAACCTGGTGGTGGACCCGGTCATGGTCGCCACGACCGGTCGCCGCCTGCTCGAGCGGGACGCCGAGCGGGCCTACGTCGAGCTGCTCGTTCCTCACGCCCTGGTCGTCACGCCCAACCTGCGCGAGGCCTCGGTCCTGGTCCAGCGCGAGCTCGTGTCGGTCGACGACATGACGGCGGCTGCGCGCCAGCTGGCGCGCAGCGGCGCCCGCTACGTCGTGATCAAGGGCGGTCACCTACCCGGCCCGGCGGCCGTCGACGTGGTCTGGGACGGGACGGACACGAGGATCCTGTCGGCGCCCCGGATCGCCACCGCCAACGTCCACGGCACGGGCTGCACGCTGTCGGCCGCGGTGGCCGCCAACCTGGCCCTGGGGGCCCCTCCCGCGGATGCCATCGAGCGGGCGAAGTCCTTTCTCACCCGCGCTCTCCAGGGAGCAGCGGGCTGGGCGCTCGGATCGGGCCAGGGACCGGTCGACGTGCTGGGGTGGGGTGCCGAGGCACTCGGCAGGCCGGCCGGGGATGCTCAGCCGGCGGACTCCCGCTCGGCTGGCTCGCCGGAGGCTGGCGTCCCCGAGGATGGCGTCCCCGAGGATGGCGCCGACGCCCGGGCCAACTTCGACAGGCCGGGGTAGTCGAGCTTGCCCGCGGGGCTCCGACCGAGGCTCTCGACCATGAGATACGACCTGGGCACCTTGAAGCCGGCGAGCCGGGCCCGGACGCGCTGCGTGAGCTCCTCCTCGTCGACCGCCGTCGCCCCAGAGGGCTCGATCAGCGCGCAGATCGACTCACCGAAGCGCTCGTCGGGCAGGGCGACGCAGGCCGCGTCGGCCACGGCCGGATCTTCCTTGAGGACCTCTTCGACCTCCTCGGGGTAGACCTTCTCGCCGCCCGTGTTGATGCACACTGAGCCACGACCGAGCAGGTGCAGGCTCCGATCCGCGTTGACCTGGGCGTAGTCGCCCGGGATGGAGTAGCGGACGCCGTCGACCGTGCGGAAGTTGCGAGCAGTCTTGGCCTCGTCCTTGTAGTAGCCGAGCGGGATGAAGCCGCTGACGGCAACCATGCCGATGTCGTCCGAGCCCGGGGCGACCTCGCGACCGTCATCGGTGAACACGTGCACGCGCTCGCCGAGCTGGAACTCGGCGGTGTCGGTGGCGCTCTCACCGGCCGAGATGCTGGCGGCGAGGCCGACGGCCTCGGACGAGCCCAGCGAGTCGAAGAGGACCACCTGCGGGACGAGCTCGAGCAGCGCCGCCTTTGTCTCCTGGCTCCACATGACGCCAGAGGAGCTCATCAGCATGACGCTCGACGTGTCATAGCGGCCGGGGTGGGACTGGAGCTCGGCCAGCATGGGCCGGGCGAAGGCGTCGCCGACGATGGCGATGCCGTTGATCCGGTAGCGCTCGACTGCCCGCCACAGCTCGGCCGCATCGAAGCTGCGGCCCTCGAGCGTCACGATGGAGCCTCCGCCGTTGAGCGTGACGAAGGCGACGAACTGGCCGGTGCCGTGCATGAGCGGGCAGGCCGGCAGTGTGACGAAGCCCGGCCCGGTGATGCGTGATGCGTAGTCGTCGAGGTCGGTGGCCGGCGCCTGGCCCAGCACCGGGTTTCCTCCACCGCCCAGCACGTTGAACAGATCGTCCTGGCGCCACATGACACCCTTGGGCATCCCCGTGGTACCGCCGGTATAGAGCAGGAGGAGGTCGTCACCCGTGCGACCCCAGGCGCCGCGTACAGGGTCGGGCCGACCGGCACGGGCCACCTCCTCGTACGGCGTCGACCATTCAGGGACGGTGCCCCCGTCGTCCACCGCGTACCACCTGCGCACGCGGGGGAGGCGGCTGCGCACCTTGTCGAGCAGCTCGGTGAACGACGTGTGGAAGACCACGGCCTCCGTGTCCGAGTTGTCGAAGAGGTAGGCGATCTCCTCGGGCCCGTAGCGGTAGTTGGTGTTCACCGGGACCAGGCCCGCCTTGAAGGCGGCGAAGTAGCTCTCCAGGTACTCCGGCGCGTTGTACATGTACGCCGCCACCTTG
>DASXYV010000545.1:0-3648 GCA_036502305.1 Acidimicrobiales bacterium | reverse complement strand
CGTGCCGCAGAGCCTGCTCCATGACCTCGATGTCGTGGCCGTCGAGGGGGCCGGTGTAGCGCACGCCGAGCGACTCGAAGAACACGTGCGGCTCGATGACCTCTCGGAGCGCGGCCGTCAGACCCTGGGCGCTTGTGTAGGCCAGGCCGCCGATGGCGGGCACGTCGCGCAGGAACTGCTTGACGCGGTTGCGGGCGAGGACGTAGGAGGGGTTCAGCCGGAGCCGGGTCAGGCTCTCCGACAGGTGCGACACGGTCGGGGCGTAGGACCGGCCGTTGTCGTTGAGCACGATCACCACCCGGCGTCCGCTGTGGCCCAGGTTGTTGAGGGCCTCGTACGCCATCCCCCCGGTGAGCGCCCCGTCGCCGACGATCGCCACCACCCGGCGGTCCCCGCCATCGCCCAGGTCGATCGCGGTGGAGATCCCGTGGGCGTAGCTGAGGATGGTGGAGGCGTGGCTGTTCTCGACCCAGTCGTGCTCCGACTCCTGGCGGGAGGGATACCCCGACAGGCCGCCGGCCTGACGGAGCTGGGCGAAGCCGGCCTGCCGACCGGTGACCAGCTTGTGGACGTAGGCCTGGTGACCGGTGTCCCACAGGATGACGTCGCGGGGCGACTCGAAGACGCGGTGGACCGCGAGGGTGAGCTCGACCGCCCCCAGGTTCGAGCCCAGGTGACCGCCTGTGGCCGACACGGCCTCGACCACGAAGGCACGGATCTCGTCGGCCAGCTGGGCGAGCTCGGACTGGTCGAGCACCCGCAGGTCCGCCGGGCTGTTGACGTTCTCCAGGATCATCGGCGCGGTGAACCTCCGTGCCCAAAGCTACCGGAAGCCCGCAGCAGGCGGATGCGCCCCGCGCGCTCGGGTCTCCTCACCAGTCGCGACTGGCCACGAAGTAGGCCAGCTCCGCCAGGCGGGCCCGCGCCTCGTCGGTGACGGGCACGCCGTCGAGCGCCACCAGCGCCCGCTCGAGCAGCCCGTCGATCGCCTCCTCGATCCGCTGGCGGGCGCCGGTCTCGACCAGGATCGTCTGCAGCTGGGCCACCTCGTCGGCGGTCAGGCCGGCCGACCCGAACCGCTCGGTCAGGAGCTCGGCCGCGGCACCATCGGCCCGGGCCATGGCGAGCACGTAGAGCGCGGTCGGCTTGCCCTCCCGGAGGTCCTCGCCGACGGGCTTGCCCGTGACCTCCGGCTCGCCGAAGGCGCCGAGCAGGTCGTCGCGCAGCTGGAAGGCCTCGCCGAGCGGCAGGCCGAACGCGCTCAAATAGGCGCCCAGGTGGTCCAGGCGGCCGGCCAGGGCAGCTCCGAGGTGGAGGGGTCGTTCGACCGTGTACTTGCCGGACTTGTAGAGACAGATCCTCCTGGCCTGCTCGGCACTGGTATCGCCCCGGGCGGTCCCGAGCAGGTCGAGGTACTGCCCGAGGCTCACCTCGAGTCGCTGCTCGGCGAAGACATCGATCGCCTGACGTGGCGCGTCGGCCAGGAGCATGTCGGCGTACACGAAGGCCAGGTCCCCGATCAAGATGGCCGCGCCCTCGCCGAAGCGTCGTGCCTCTCCGCGCCACTCCGCCTCGGCGTGACGGTCGGCGAAGGCCCGGTGCACGCTCGGGCGCCCCCGCCGGTAGTCGGAGGCGTCGATCACGTCGTCGTGGATGACCGCGAACGAGTGCAGCAGCTCCAGCGCGGCTCCGGCGTCGGTCACGAGCGGATCGGTCGGCGCCCCCCCGGCCCCGACGAACGCCCAGTGGCAGAAGGCCGGCCGCAGCCGCTTGCCCCCGGCGAGCAGCAGGTCCCGCAGGGCGCACAGTGGTTCCAGCAGATCGGGATCGACGTCGCGCCAGCGATCCAGCTCCGTCGCCAGCAACCGCTCGACGCGCTCGTCGACGGCGCCCGCGACGGAGTCCAGGTCGGTGGGGGCGGAGGCGGCCGAGGGCCTCACGGGCTCACGCTACGAGACGGCGCGGTTGGCGCGCACCCCGGCGGCGAACGCCGGTGCCCCCAGCAAGCTCACGGCCAGGTTGAGGAAGTACACGAGAAGGCCGAGCGCGATCGCCTGGCTGGTGCTCACGCCGAGGGGACCGAGGAACAGGATGAACGCCCCCTCCCGCAGCCCGAGGCCGCCGATGGTGAGGGGCAGCACCTGCACGATCGCGACCACCGGCATGAAGGCGAGGATGGCCGTCCAGCCGACGTCCAGATTGAGCGCACCCGCGGCGAGGAAGGCGGCCAGTGCCACCGCCAGCTGGTAGGCGAAGGCAACCGCGAGCACCTCGATCGCCGCCGCCGGATGGCGCCGGAACCGGTCCAGGCCCAGGTGCACGGCCCCGACGAACCGCACCCAGCCCTCGCGTTGCGCGAGGCGACCGCCCAGCCGTGGATGGCCGGCCAGCGCGGTCATGGTCGCCAGCAGGAAGAGGGTCACCAGCGACACGGCGATGGCCAGCCGGGTGGCGTGGCCCAGGTGCAGCAGGCCGGGGTTGGCGAGGAGGGCGGCCAGTGTGATGACCGGCAGCACGAGCCACCCGGTGAGGCGCTCGAGCACCACCGAGGCGAAGGGCCCGGTTCGCTCGCCGTTGATCCTCGCCAACCGGCTGATGCGGACCACGTCGCCGCCCACCGTCGAGGGCAGGAAGTTCCCGACGAACAGGCCGGCCAGGTACAGGTTGATGGCGGTGCGCACGCGTGTCGGCAGCTCGAGGGCGACCAGCACCCGCTGCCACCGCAGCGCCGACAGGATGATCCCCGTCAGCGTGACCACCAGCGCCACGAGGAGGAAGGCGACCGCGCTGTGGTGCTGGGCGGGGAGCAGCCCGCTCAAGTGCAGGCGGGAGATCAGCACGGCGAGCATGGCCATGCTGGCCGCGATGCGCACGGCTGGCCCCATGGCTCTGACGCGACGCACGAGCTTCGGCTGGGTGATCCCAGTTAGCGTAGGCGCCGCCGACACGGGAGGTCACGATGACGACGAAGGGCCACGGCGGGGAGCTGGTGCTGGCCGGGCTGTCGGGCCAGGGCGTCGACGCCATCTTCACTCTCTCGGGCGGCCACATCTTCCCTGTCTACGACGCGTGCGTGAAGGCCGGATGGCGGATAGTGGACGTGCGCCACGAGCAGACCGCCACCTTCGCCGCCGAGGGGGTGGCCAAGCTGACCCGTCAACCGGGGGTCGCGGTGCTCACCGCCGGGCCCGGCGTCACCAACGGCATCAGCGCCACGACCACCGCGCTCTTCAACGGGTCGCCCCTGGTCGTGCTGGCGGGGCGGGCGCCGCAGGGTCGCTGGGGGGCGGGCTCCCTCCAGGAGCTGGACCACGTGCCGATCGTGGCTTCGATCACCAAGTCGGCCGGCACCGTGTCGGCCACCTCCGAGATCCCGACAGCGGTGCGCGGTGCCGTCGAGACGGCCCTCACGCCGCACCGGGGACCGGTCTTCCTCGACTTTCCGCTCGACGTCCTGTTCGGTGAGGCCGAGGCGCAGGTCCCGCCGCCGGTCGCCCCCCGCGGAGCCGAGCCCGACCCCGACCAGGTGGCCGCGGCCGCCACCCTGCTGGCGACGGCCGAACGACCCGCCCTGATGGCCGGCAGCGACGTGTGGTGGGAAGGCGCCTGGGACGCGCTTCGCCAGCTGGTCGAATCGCTGCGCGTGCC
>DASXYV010000544.1:0-5897 GCA_036502305.1 Acidimicrobiales bacterium | reverse complement strand
TCGAGGGCCGCGGCGACGTCCGCGAGCCGCCGGCCCACCGGCCCCGGGGCGACGGGCAGGGCGACGGCGACGGCGGCCGTGCGGTTGCCGGTCCCGGCGTGGTCGGCGCCGGCGCGCAGCCGGGCGGTGAGCGGGACCATCGCCCGCACCGTCGTCGCCCCGGGCGCGGCGAGCGCCTCGGCCACGGCGGCGGCGACGGCCTCCACCTGCTCCGGGCCGATGCCCGGCGGACGGGCAGCCTGTAGCGGGATTCGTCGCCGGAGGGCCTGGACCTCCCTCGTCAACTGCTCCAGCTGGGCCTCGAGACGCTCGTTGCTCTCATTGACAGTGGCGTCGAGGCCATCGACCGCGTGCCGCAGCTCTTCGGTCACCTTGTGCAACTCCTCCATCTCTCGTTCCAGCGCATGCGACTCTCCACGGAGATCATGCATGTCCCGCGCCAGGCGACCCTCGCGGTCGCGCAGCTCGTCGAAGGTCGTGAAGACATCGGCGGACAGAGGGCTCCGGGCGGCACCAGCCGTCCGGCCCTCCTCGCCCCCTTCGGCGTTGGCGGCCGCCGGACGACGAGGAGCCATCGGTCTGCCCTCGGGTTCGCCCGGCCACTCGAGATGGCCGTCGAGCCCTGCAGCCTGGTCAGGTTCGGAGCCCATCTCATCGACGGTATCCGATCGGTGGCGCTCAAACATCATCGACCCCTATCCCGGCGGCCATCCGAGACGCCGCCCTCCGAGGAGATGCAGATGGAGATGAGGAACCGAGTTCAGCGCGTCCTCGCCGACGTTGAACACGAGCCGGTAGCCGCTCTCGGCGACTCCCTCACTCTCCGCTACCCGCTGGGCCAGCTGGAGCATCTCCGTCACCAGCTCCGCGTGCTCGGGCCGGATGACGCTGGCGTCAGCGATGTGCTGGCGGGGCACGACGAGCACGTGAGTCGGCGCCCCTGGGTTGATGTCCCTGAACGCATACGTCCCATTCGTCGATGCCACCTCCTCTGACGGAAGCTCGCCGGCCACGATCTTGCAGAAGATGCAATCCCTCACATCCAGGGATTCTATTTCTGCGCCGCCCTACCACCCACCTCCCGGGGGAGCAAACGGCCAGCGCCGGGTCGGGCAGGTGGGCCCAAACCAGCTGTCGAAGAACCAGGCCCGAGACGCCTCGTCCGCTTCTTCGCGTTCCTCCTCATGCTCACGTCTACAGCTACCCCAGTTGCGTTCGCCGGAACCGCCTTCCCGGCCGACACGCCCGTCGCCGGGCTGCCGAACGGCGCGCCCCCCGCCGCACAGCGGCCCGAGCCGAGGCTCCCCACGCCGGCTGCGTGGCCGTTCCCGGAGAGCTTTCCCCGAACGTCCGGCACCGGCCGCCTCGACGCCGGCGCCAGCTACTGGAGTGACTTCCTCGACGACGACCATGGAGCCCAGGGGTCTACCGTGGCGCCGCCAGCCTCCGGATTGGCCCCCTCCAAGGGCACCTACGTTTACCCTGCGCTGGTCCGTCTCGACGGGCGGTCGGTCGCCAGCGCCACGGGTAATGGCGTGGCCCACATTCTGATGGCGGCGGGCCGGCACGCCGTGGACTTCGGTTGAGCGTGGTCATCGCCATGACGACCGGTGACGAGTCCAAAGGCGTCGACAGGCTCCTGGGCGACCTCGGTCGCTGGGCGGCCGACGCCCGGGCATCCGACGCCGCCAGTGCACGCTCGCGGGAGCGATGGCTTCGCCGCCAGGCGGCAGAGGAGGCAACCTTGCCCGGGGTCGCCCTCGATCTGGCCGAGCGCGGCGAACCCGTCGTCCTGAAGACGACATCGGGCCGTGCGCACCGGGGCCGGCTGGTGGCGGTGGCGCGCGACGTCTGGGTGCTGCGGTCGGACGCCTCCGACGGGGTTCCACGACAAGACGGGATTGCAGGCGCGACCTTCGTGGCCACCGACGCCATCGCGTCGCTGCGAGCCCAGCCCGGAGGCAGCGCCAAGCCCACCCCGGAGGCCGCCGGAGCCCGACCCGTGCCTCTCGCTGCCTCCATGGCGGACATGCTGGCCGAGCTCGCGGTCGAGCACCCACGCGTCAGGGTCCTCGTCTTGGGCGAGCCCGAGGCGATGGTGGGCCAGCTGCGATCGGTGGGGGTGGATGTGGCGACCCTGTGGGTGGCGGGCGAACCGCCCACCACGGTCTATGTACGACTCGGCTCGGTCAGCGAGCTGTCGGTCTTGGGCTCGGGGTAGAGATGCTCCAGGCTGCCAGGTTCGATGCGGGCAGAGTCGATGAAGCCGTCGACATCGGACTCCTTCAGCCGGATGACGCGCCCGAACTTGTACGCCGCCAGCTGACCTTCGTCGATGAAGCGATAGAGCGTCCGCAGGGTCACCCCGAGGCGCTCCGAGGCCTCCTTGGTGCTCATCCACCGTATGGACTCGGTCATCGTGGGCTTGATTTTAGCAGGGGACCCGGTTTCTGGCGCGGTTTCATGAGCTTTCCGTCTTGGCCCTCGGGGGATGCCCGGACAGCCCGAAGTATCTCCACGGATTCCGAACAGCGAGGAGTAGTCGAATGAGTGACCGGTCGACCGGGAGCATGCGGACCTACTGGGACGACCGGGCACGGCTGAATGCAGCCTGGTACGTCGACACGACCGTCGACTACGACAGTCCCGACATGGTCCAGTTCTTCGAAGCCGGCGAAACGATCGTTCGCGACGCGCTCGACCAAGCGCCCGTCCAGCCGCCGTCCCGGGAGCTGGCCGTCGAGGTCGGGTCGGGGCTCGGCCGGATCTGCCAAGCGCTTGGGACACGATTCGACCAGGTTGTCGGCATCGACATCTCGCCGGAGATGACGAGGCAGGCGCGCCAGTTGGTGAACGACGCGCGGGTGCAGTTCGAGGTCGGCGACGGGGCCACCATTGGAGTCGTGGGTGACGCTACGGCCGACCTCGTGCTGTCGTTCACGGTCTTTCAACACATACCCAAGGTGTCGATCATCGAGGGCTATCTCAACGAGGCGGGCAGGGTTCTCCGCCCGGGGGGCCTCTTCGTGTTCCAGTGGAACAGCACGATGGGGACTAGGCGGTGGGCCGCTCGGCGAGCCCTCTACGCCACGATGCAGCGCGCCGGGCTTCGCGAGCAGTCCCACGGGCGCGACGCCTCAGAGTTCCTTGGTAGCTGCGTGCCGGTGAAAAGGGTGGAGCACGTGCTGGCCCAGTCCGGGCTGCGCCTCCTCGCAACTCGCGGTGAAGGCACGCTCTTCACGTGGGGCTGGGCGACACGGCCGTGAGCAGCCATGGCGCGCCGAAGCTGTCACCGCGTGGTCAGCCGGTGAGCCTCGAGGGCCTGCCGCGGGTGGACGTCGGGATGGTGACCTTCAACACCCGCGAGCTCACCATCGCCGCCCTTCATCGCCTCGTCGACGCCAACGACGGCTGTCGCCTGCGCCTGCTGGTCCGCGACAACGCATCGAGCGACGGAACAGCCGAGGCGGTCGCGGCGCGCTTCCCCGAGGCGGAGGTCGACGCCGGCTCGGAGAACCTCGGCTTTGCCGCCGGAGTGAACACCCTGCTGGCCCGGTCAGACGCCCCCTGGTTCCTGGCCTTGAACTCCGACGCTTGGCCGGAGCCGGGCGCCGTGCACAGGCTCGTGCGGGCCGCTGAGGCCTTCCCCTGTGCGGCCGCCGTCGCCCCGCGTCTCGAGCGACCTGATGGGACCCTCGAGCACTCGACGTATCCCTTCCCCTCGCTCGAAGTGGCGGCCATGACGGGCGCCGGTCTCTATCACCGGGTCGGCCGACGCCGAGCGCAGGAGCTGCTGCTCATGGAGTCGTGGATGCACGACCGCCCCCGCCCCGTGGACTGGGCCGTGGGGGCGGCGCTGTTGCTCCGCCGGGCGGCGCTGGAGGACATCGGAGGCTTCGACGAGCAGTTCTTCATGTACGTGGAGGACCTCGAGTGGGCGTGGAGAGCCCGGCAGCGAGGCTGGGAGATCAGGTTCGAGCCCAGTGCAGTCGTCCGCCACGTTGGCAATGCGTCGGGCGCAGCCGCCTACGGCCGGCGACGGACGGCCACCTACCTCAACAACACCTACCGCTTCTATGGCCGCCACCACGGCCCGGTGTCCACCACCGCGTTTCGCGTCCTGAACCTGGTCGGATGCGCCCGTCTCTACGCTCAGTTCCGCCTGCGGCGGGACCGGGCTCAGGCGGCGTTCTGGGCCGATCACGTACGTGCTCACCTGAGGCTCGGTCCTGCCAGCGACAGGCCTTCACCGTCCTGACGGCGCCGTCGCAGCCCCTGACCTCCTGCTCGCGCGGTCGCAGGCGCTGACAGCTGCTCCGCCCGTGAAGGAGCGGCCTCTCCCCCGTCGAACACTCGTGGTGTGGATGCCGTGCGCCTTGACCTTGCGGAACTGGCGAGGTTGGGTCCCGCGGCGTTCCCCCAGGCCGCCTTCGTAGAGGTGATGGATGGCGACGAGCTGTTGGACTGTCTCCTCGTCTCGGAGTCTGCCGAACCCGCTGACGTGGCCGTCGAGGCAGTCGAGCAGCTCGGCTGGCTCTGGCAGACACGGAGCGTGGCATCCGCGGTAGGTGTCCCGTCGGCGTGGTCGGCGGCAGCGTCGGACCGACGGCCCGAGCCGCTCGCCGTGGTGATCTGCACTGCCAGTCGCCCCGCCCAGTTGGCCCGCTGTATCGAGTCGGTTCTTCTGCAGCTGGGCGACGATGACGAGCTGATCGTGGTCGACAACAGCCCTTCGGGATCGGGTCGTCGAGTCGCCGCCCGAGCCGGCGCGCGGTGGATCCACGAGACGCGCCCTGGCTCGTCGTGGGCCCGGAATCGCGGGTTTCGCGAAGCCGACCATGATCTCGTCGCCTACATCGACGATGACTGCGTGGCTGACCGGACCTGGTTGGCCGCACTACGACACCCTTTCGCCAATCCGGCTGTCGACGCAGTCACCGCGGGTGTGCTCGCCCACAGGGTCGACCTGGCGGTGCCGCTCGTGGTCGACGACCGGTATCCGTACCTTCGTGGGTGGGCGCGAGCGCCGTTCTACGGGACCACGGGAACGCCCGATTCCCCCTACGACGCCTGGCGCCTTGGAACCGGCGCGTCGATGGCGTGGCGGCGCACCACACTCGAGGCCCTTGGAGGGTTCGACGCCGCCCTCGGCGCCGGTACGCCGATGGGCAGCGGCGACGAGCTCGACCTCTTTCGCCGGGCGCTCGGCGCCGGAGCCACGGTGATCTACGAGCCCCAGGCCCTCGTCTACCACGATCACCCCGAGACCGTACGCGCCCTGCGACGCACGCTCATCCGTTATGGCCTGGGCGCGGGCGCCCAGGCGGCGAAGATGCTGACCGAAGAACGACAGCTGCGCCCGCTTCGGATCCTTGCCCGCGAGTGGCGCTGGAACCTCCGGCTGGCATCGGCCGAGGCTGGCAGAGCCGTCCTGCGGCGACCGCGCCTGCCTGTCGCTGGGCTGGCGGCACAGCCGGCGGCAGCGGCCCTGGGAGCCGTTCGGTTCCTGCGTTACCGGTCCCAGATTCGACGGGCGGCAACGTGACGTTTGTCGGCCCGACGATCGCCGACCCGCGCTGCGACCAGGGCCGATCTCCCGGTCCGACCCTGGTCCAATCCGACGACGCGGATCGCCGGCACCGGGCCATCCTCGCCGTCCTCCCCGACCGGACGGGACGAACCCTCGAGATCAACTCGGACGAGGGTGAGCTCGCAGCGGTGCTCGCTGACCGCGCCAGCGTGCTCGTCAGGCTCGAGCCCGACCTGGCGCGAGCTCGACGGCTGGCCGCCCATCGGGATGTTCGTGTTCGCGTCGGGAGCATCCGACGCCGTCTCCCAATGCGTCGGTACGAGACGGTCGTCTGCGTCGGCCAGCTCGAGGAGGTCCCGCTACGCGA
>DASXYV010000543.1:0-4423 GCA_036502305.1 Acidimicrobiales bacterium | reverse complement strand
GAGCACGGCGGCCGAGACCGGCGCGCTTCCGAGCGAGCACAGCTGGACGCTGGACAGGTCGGCCGTCTCGAACTGCGGGTGGGCGATGATGAGCTGGGCCATCGCCGGGACGATGAACGTGGCCTCGGGTCGTTCTGCGGTAACCACCTCGAGCCAGTGGCCGGCGTCGAACTTCGCGAGGAAGAAGGCTGACTTCCCGAGCTTCATGGGGTTGTACACGAAGCTGATGCCAGCGAAGGTGAAGAGCGGGGACCCGTGCAGCCACGCTGTTCCCGTCCAATGGGGCTCGCCGTTCGGGAGGAGCGACGCGTTGCGATGGCGGACGACCACTCCCTTCGGCGAACCGGTGGTGCCCGAGGTGTACATGATGTCGGCCAGGTCGTCGGGCGCCAGCTCGACCTGGAACTCGCTTCCGTCGTCCGCGGCCACCGCTGCCCACGGCACGACGCCCGGCCCGACCGGCTCGGCGCCAGCCGTCCCGTCGGTGCTCACCACCAGACCGAGCGTGGGGACGCGGCCGCGTGCGGCCGTCAGGGTGGCGAGATGGGACGCGCAGGTGATGGCCGCCGACGCCTCGGCGTGGTCGAGGATGGTGCTCGTCTCCGGTGTCGAGAGGCGGGTGTTGGTGGGGACGGCGACGGCACCGGCCTTGTGGATGGCGGCGTACGCCACGACCCAGTTGAGGACCTCCTCGTTGGGGAGGTAGATGGACACCCGCTCGCCCTTGGCCACACCGGCGCCGGCGAGGCCCCGGGCCAGCCGGTTCGACTCCTCGTTCCAGCGGGCGAAGGACAGGGAGGTGCCGGCGTCGAGATTGCGGTAGCCGACCTCTTCGGGGTGGCGCCGGGCCATGAGGCGCAGCTGGTCAGTGAGCAGCTCGGTCACGAACCGGTCATCCTGCCGCCAGGTGGACGAGCAGCTCGCCCAACCGGTCGTGGTGCCAGCCCGAGGTACCGAGCAGGTGCTCCGACGCGTACGCCCGCCTGATGAACAGGTGCAGATCGTGCTCCCACGTGTAGCCGATGCCTCCGTGGACCTGGATACCGTCCTTGGCCGCCAGCGTGGCTGCCGCCCCGCTGGCCGCCTTGGCCACGTGGGCCGCGCGGTGGCGGTCCGGATCGCCCGAGTCGATGGCCATGGCCGCGTAGTACACCGCGCTCCATGCCCGTTCGTAGGCCAGCGCCATGTTGGCCAGCTTGTGCTGGATGGCCTGGAACGCGCCGATGGGCCGGCCGAACTGCTCTCGGCTCTTGGCGTAGGCCAAGGTGGCCTCGAGGAGCCACCGGGCCGTGCCGAGCATCTCGGCTGCCAGCGCCACGTAGGCCCGCTCCAGCACGTCATGGATCGTCTCGGGCGGGACGGCCACTCCCGAGCCCGCCCCGGCGGTGTCCACCTCGGCCAGCCGGCGGCTCGTGTCCACCGTGGCGACGTGACGGGCAGGGAGCGGACCAGTCACCACGACACTCGGTCCGGCGGTGACCACGGCGACGTGATCCACCAGGTCGGCTTCGGGAACGAAGGTCTTGGTCGGGTCGTCGTTGGGAGCCCAGATGCCATCGGCGCCGGCCATGGCGACGGTGCCCGTCACGTCACCGGCGAGCACGCCGGAAAGGAGATCGTGGTCCAGGGCGGCGAGCAGGGGCGCGAAGAGGGCCGCCGTCGGGAAGAACGGACCGGGCGCCAGCGCCGCCCCGGTCTCCTCCAGGACCAGGCACAGGTCCACCAGCGGACCGCCGGCGACCCCCATCCAGGCTCGGAGATGACCCCAGAGCTGGTCCGCGGCCTGCGGGTCGTTCATGTGGGCGCGCACCAAGCTGGTCGGGCACTCGCCGGCCATGAGCTGGCGGGCGGAGCTGCGCAGCAGCTCCTGGTCCTCGGTGATCGTGAAGTCCATCGGTGGTGGGTGGCCAGGGCCGCGGCTAACCTGACGTCTCCGTCACTCTAGGTCAGGAGCTCGCGGGAATGCGGTTTGGGAATCCATGGCCGAGGTGACGGTCGGTCTCGACATCGGGACCACGTCGGTCAAGGCGGTGGCCGCCGACGCCGCGGGCAACGTCGTCGCCCGAGCCCGCGTGCCGCATCCGCTGCTGGTCCCGGCCGGGGACGCGATGGAGCACGACGCCAACCGGGCCTGGCGACGCGGTCCCCGTCGAGCCCTCGCTGCGCTCGGCGACGTCGGCGCGCGCGGCGTGTGCGTCGCGGCAATGGTCCCCTCGGTCACCGCGGTGGACCGCAGGGGCATACCGCGCACGCCGGGGCTGCTGTACGGCGACTGGCGAGGGCGCTCGGGCGCCGATCGCAGCGCGTCGCCGATCAGTGGGGAGCTGGAGGCCTTCGTGGGCTGGTCGGCCAAGCAGTTTCCCGACGCCCGCGGCTACTGGCCGGCCCAGGCCGTGACGAACCAGGTGCTGTCGGGCGAGGCGGTGCTCGACGCGGGGGCCGCCATCTCGGGCTTCCCGTTGTTCGACGGTCACCGATGGAACGCCGACCGGGCCGCGGCCATGGGGGTCGATGTCGTCCAGCTGCCACGGGTGGAGCAGACGGGCGAGGCGGTCGGGCGGGTGGGCGACGCCGTGCTCGCCTCAGGATCGGTGGACGCCCTGGCCGAGCAGATCGTGGCCGGGGCCGACGAGGTCGGCGACGTGCTCGTCCTGTGCGGGACGACGCTCATCACCTGGATCGTCCTGGAGGAATGGCGCCAGCCTCCGGGGCTGTGGACCATCCCCCACACCACGCCGGGAAAGCTGATGATGGGGGGTCCGAGCGGCTCGGGTGGCTTGTTCCTCAACTGGGCCGCTCGCCTCGTGGGTCGGTCCGACGCTCCCGCCGATCCGTATCGCGTGCCGGTCTGGACCCCGTACCCGCACGGCGAGCGCACGCCCCTCCACGATCCCGACCGCCGGGCGGGGCTGCACGAGCTCGACCTCACCCACGACGCTGCCGCCGTTCGGCGGGCCGCCCTCGAGGCGGCTGGCTTCGTCGTCCGCCACCACCTCGACCTCGGTGGCGTGCCCGTGCGGAGGATCGTGGCCACCGGCGGCGGGACTCGGGACCGGGCCTGGATCCAGGCCCTGGCCGACTGCACTGCGCTGCCCGTGGACGTTGTGGCAGTTCCAGAGGGCGGAGCCCTCGGAGCAGCCTTCCTCGCCCGACAGGCGGCGGGGCTGGAGACATCCACCGCCGACGCCGCCCGCTGGGCCCGGATCTCCCACCGGGTGGAGCCGGATCCGCGCTGGGTCGGGCCCGCGGGGGAGCGGTATGAGATGTTCCGTGAACGAAGCGGTGGTCCGCCGGTCGAAGGAGGTCCGGGATGATCCGAGGCGAAGGAGAGGCGATCATCAAGGGGGTCGACCCGCAGGAAGTCTTCGACTTCGTGCTGGACCCCGCCCAGTACACCAAGGCCGATACCAAGATCGTCTGGGTCACCAAGCTGGGGGACACCTCCGACGGCATGATCGCCCGCGAGGACGGCAAGTTCCTGGGGCGCTTCCCGGGCTCGGTCGTCACCCGCTACCGGTTGGAGCCGCCCGGTAGGATCGACGTCACCCTGGAGCATGGGATCCCTCGGGCCCTGCATGCCTGGTTCGAGATCGAGCCCGTCGAGGGAGGCACCCGGGTGCACCACGTGGAGACGATGGACATGGGCCCGCCGCTGGGCTGGCTGTACGACGCCGTGGCCGCGGGCTGGTTCGCCCGGTCGGTGCGACAGGAGGTCGCCGAGATCGCCCGCCTGCTCGAGGCGGGCGAACGTGGTCGCGGCGAGCAGGCCCATGCCATCTGACGCGTGTGTCATCCTTTGGGATGATGGGGCTGGAGATCTCGATCAACCGCGAGACCTGCATGGGCTCTGGCAACTGCTCGTACTGGGCGGCGGCGGTGTTCGACCTCGACGACGAGGGACTGGCCATCGTGGTCGACCCCGAGGGCGACACCGAGGAGCGAGTCGTGCTGGCGGCCCAGGGCTGTCCGACCCAATCCATCACCGTCACCAGGGACGGCGAGCGAATCACGTGACGGGCGAACGCGTGGCGAGGCACCTGTGCCGCTAGGAGTGAGCGAGGAGCACGTCTCGCTCCACCGCGCCGTTCGTCGCTGGACCGATGCCCACTGCCCGCCCTCGGTGCCCCGCGCCCTGCTCGATACCGAGGGGGAGGAGCTGCCACCCTTCTGGAAGTCACTGATCGAGCAGGGCTGGCTCGGTCTTCACGTCGCCGAGGCCGACGGCGGTCAGGGGTTCGGCCTGCCCGAGCTGGCCGTTGTCCTCGAGGAGCTCGGTCGGGCGGTCGCACCCGGGCCCTTCCTGCCCACGGTCCTGGCGAGCGCCGTGATCGCCGCTGGTGGCGAGGAAGCCGCACGTCGCGCTGTGCTCCCCGGACTGTGCGACGGGTCGACGACCGGGGCGGTGGCCCTGAGCCCGTCCTCC
>DASXYV010000542.1:0-2508 GCA_036502305.1 Acidimicrobiales bacterium | reverse complement strand
GTCGGCCACCCCGTGATGCAGAAGGGACTGCAGGGCCTTGACGGCTTCACGGTGGTCGACGACGGCGGGCGACGGCTCGAGGCCTGTCAGTCGCCGGTGTGGGACACGGCCCTCGCCGTCCTGGCCCTGTCCGACGCAGGCGTACCCGGCGACCATCCGGCCCTCGTCCGAGCCGCCGACTGGCTGCTTGCCCACGAGGTGCGGACACGCGGCGACTGGGCCGTGCGCCGACCGCGTCTCGCCCCTGGCGGGTGGGCCTTCGAGTTCGCCAACGAGTGGTACCCGGACGTGGACGACACGGCCGTGGTGATTCTGGCCCTTCGGCGGGTGCGCCACCCGGATGACCTGCGGGTGGCGCGCGCCATCGATCGGGCTCGGGAGTGGACCTTCGGCATGCAGAGCAGGGGAAGAGGCTGGGGTGCGTTCGACGTGGACAACGCCCGCGGGCTGTGCCGGCAGCTGCCCTTCTGCGACTTCGGCGAGGTCCTCGACCCGCCGTCGGCCGACGTCACCGCTCACGCCCTCGAGATGCTGGCGGGGGAGGGGTTGGCGGCAGACCCGCGGGTCGTCGACGCCGCCCGGTGGCTGCTGGCCCAGCAGGAGGTCGATGGCTCCTGGTTCGGCAGGTGGGGCGCCAACCATATCTACGGCACGGGTGCCTGCCTTCCCGCTCTCGTCGCCGCTGGCACACCGGCGGACACGGTGGACATGCGACGGGCCGTGCGCTGGATCGAGTCCCATCAGGACCCGGATGGTGGGTGGGGGGAGGATGTCCGTTCCTACCGAGAGGGCTCGTGGCGAGGCCGGGGCGAGCCGACCGCATCGCAGACGGCCTGGGCCCTGCTCGCACTGTTGGCCGTCGGCGTCGCGCCACCGTCGGACGCGGTCGAGCGGGGAGTGGCGTGGCTGGCTCGTACGCAGCGGGCCGATGGCGGCTGGGACGAGCCGTTCTTCACCGGTACCGGCTTTCCTGGCGACTTCTCCATCAACTACGGCCTCTACCGCCTGGTCTTCCCGGTGATGGCCCTGGGCAGGTACGTGGAGGCTCGACGGTGAGCGGGCCACGGCGTGTCCTGCTGGCCGGACCGCGATCGTTCTGCGCCGGAGTCGAGCGCGCCATCGATACCGTCGAGCGGGCGCTGGAGAGGTTCGGGCCCCCGGTGTACGTCCGCAAGCAGATCGTCCACAACAGCCACGTCGTGCACGCGCTCGAGCAACGAGGGGCCGTCTTTGTCGACGAGCTTGCGCAGGTCCCGGTCGCCGCCACGGTCGTCCTGTCCGCCCACGGCGTGTCGCCCGAGGTGCGGGCAGACGCGCAACGGCGCGACCTGCGTGTGGTCGATGCCACCTGCCCGCTCGTGAACAAGGTGCACGTCGAGGCGCGCCGTTTCGCCCAGGAGGGATATCGGATCGTCCTCGTGGGTCACGAGGGTCACGAGGAGATCGAGGGGACCCTGGGAGAGGCTCCGGACCTCATCGACGTGGTGGACAGCATCGACGCAGTGCACCGGCTCGCCATCGCCGCCGACGAGCCCGTGGCCTACCTCGCCCAGACCACCCTGGCGACCGACGAGGTCGCCGAGATCGTGAACGCGCTGCGGGGGCGGTTCCCGCACGCCGTGGGCCCGGGAACCGACGACATCTGCTACGCGACCCAGAACCGGCAGGACGCCGTTCGGAAGGTGGCGAGGCGGTCGGACGTCGTGATCGTCGTCGGCTCGGCCAACTCGTCGAACTCCAATCGGCTGGTCGAGGTGGCCGAGCGTGAGGGGTGCGAGGCTCACCTGATCGACGACCCGACCGAGATCGACCCCGGTTGGATCATCGATGCGGGTACGGTGGGGGTGACGGCGGGTGCGTCGGCGCCCGAGACACTTGTGGGTGAGGTGGTGGCCGCCCTTGGGGGGCTGGGCCCGCTGGAGCTGGAGGAGGATGCGGTGACGACCGAGAGAGTCCGCTTCCGAGCCCCGGATGGGGTGAGGTAGTCGTGCCGGTCTCCATGCGTCAACAAGCGCGGGTCGGCGCCTACCTGGCGCGCCAGCGCCTGGCTCGCCGGGAGAAGTTTCCCCTGCTGGTGGAGTTGGAGCCGCTCTTCGCCTGCAACCTGGCCTGCGCCGGATGCGGCAAGATCCAGCACCCGACGGACATCCTCCGTCGCCGGCTGTCCGTGGAGGACGCCGTCGGCGCCATGGAGGAGTGCGGCGCGCCGATGGTGTCGATCGCCGGAGGCGAGCCGCTCGTGCACCCGCAGATCGACCAGATCGTCGGGGCGCTGGTCGATCGCCGCAGGTACGTGTACCTCTGCACCAACGGCGTGCTCATGCCCCGCAAGCTCGATCTGTTCGAGCCGTCGCGGTACTTCTCCTGGGCCGTCCACATCGACGGCCTGCGCGAGCGTCACGACGAGTCGGTGTGTCGGGAAGGGGTGTTCGACCAGGCCGTGGCGGCCATCAGGGAGGCGAAGGAGCGCGGCTTTCGGGTCACGACGAACACCACGTTCTTCAGCAC
>DASXYV010000541.1:0-3022 GCA_036502305.1 Acidimicrobiales bacterium | reverse complement strand
CGTCACCCGCGTCGGTCGCTACAAGGTCTTCGTCGTAATCGGAGGCGCCCTGCTGGTGCTCGGCATGTGGCTCCTGTCGCACCTCGGGTTGCACACCTCCCGAGTTCTCGCCGGGATCTACATGGTCCCCCTCGGGGTGGGCATGGGGATGATGATGCAGAACATGGTCCTGGCGGTGCAGAACGCCGTCCCCGCGAAGGACCTCGGCACCGGCACATCGACCATCAACTTCTTTCGGTCCATGGGCGGCGCCTTCGGAACCGCCATCTTCGGCGCCGTCCTCACGGCTCGCCTGAACAACTGGCTTCCACGCCTGCTGCCCGGCGGTTTCCAGGGCCACGTGACCGCCAGCTTCGTGTCCTCGCCTCAGGCGGTCCGGGCGCTTCCCGCTCCGGTGCGCTCGGGCGTCGTCCTGAGCTTCGTCCACTCGCTGCACACCGTGTTCCTGATCGCGATCCCGGTGGCGATGGCCGCATTCGTGCTCGCCATCTTTCTGCAGGACCTTCCCCTGCGGGGCCGGTCCCACATCGGCATGGAGGAGGCCGTGGCGGTGCCGGCGGGGCCTCACGACCTCGACCAGGCCTTGGTTATGCCCGAAGCGGCCGGTTCGCGAAGTTAAGCGGGCGACCGGTGGAGGCCGT
This sequence comes from Acidimicrobiales bacterium, assembly GCA_036502305.1. Classification (GTDB taxonomy): domain Bacteria; phylum Actinomycetota; class Acidimicrobiia; order Acidimicrobiales; family AC-9; genus AC-9. The sequence continues at coordinate 2,381 of DASXYV010000541.1, read as the reverse complement.
TGGGCCTCCCGGTAGGCTTACGCCGGCCACCTCGGAGAGAAAGCGTGCCATGCCTCCGCCGATCCTGCTGACCGTCGACGACGACCCTGGCGTCTCCCGAGCCATTGCCCGAGATCTGCGCCAGCACTACTCCGACGACTACCGCATCCGCCGGGCCGAGTCGGGCCAGGAGGCCCTCGACACGCTCTCGGAGCTAAAGCTGCGCGGCGATCGGGTGGGGCTGCTGCTGGCTGACCACCGCATGCCGCAGATGAACGGGGTGGAGTTCCTCGAGCGGGCCCAGGAGCTGTACCCCGAGGCCCGTCGGGTGCTGCTGACGGCGTACGCCGACACCGAGGCGGCCATCGGGGCCATCAACCGGGCCGACGTCCACTACTACCTGCTGAAGCCGTGGGACCCGCCGGAGGAGCGGCTCTACCCGGTCATCGATGATCTGCTCGAGGACTGGTTGTCGGAGGACCGACCGGCCTTTGAGGGCGTCAAGGTCGTGGGGCACCGGTGGTCGGCGCGCTCGCACGAGGTGAAGGACTTCCTCGCCCGCAACCAGGTCCCATACCGCTGGAAGGAGCTCGGTCGCGACGAAGAGGCGAACCGTCTGCTGGCGGCCAAGGGGATGAGCGCAGACGACCTTCCGCTGGTGGTCACGCCGGCGGGACAGCCGCTGCGCTCGCCGTCGACGAGCGAGCTGGCCGCAGCGCTGGGGCTGAGCAGCACCCCCAACCTCCCGTTCTACGACCTCATCGTCGTGGGTGGCGGGCCGGCCGGGCTGGGCGCCGCCGTCTACGCAGGGTCCGAGGGGCTGAGCACCGTGCTGGTCGAGCGGGAGGCGGTGGGAGGTCAAGCCGGGCAGAGCTCCAAGATCGAGAACTACTTGGGCTTTCCGTCCGGGGTCTCGGGGGCGGAGCTGGCCCGTCGCGCCGCCACCCAGGCGCAGAAGTTCAACGTCGAGACCCTGCTCGTCTCCGAGGTCGACGCGCTCGAGATCTGCGGGTCGGCCCGGGTTGTGCGTATGGGCGATGGCACCGAGCTGTCCGCTCACGCCGTCCTGCTCACCACCGGGGTCGCCTACCGCCGGATGGACGTTCCCGAGGTCGAGGCGTTCACCGGACGCGGCGTCTATTACGGGGCGGCCATGACGGAGGCCGTGAACTGCAAGGACGAGGACGTCTACATCGTCGGCGGGGCCAACTCGGCCGGGCAGGCGGCGGTCTACTTCTCCCGCTCGGCCCGCAGCGTCACCCTGCTCGTCCGCGGCGAGTCACTGGAGCGGTCCATGTCCCGCTACCTCATCGACCAGATCTCGGAGCGACCCAACATCTACGTCCGGACGAGTACCGAGATCGTGGGGGCGGCCGGCGACGACCACCTCGAGCAGCTGCGGTTCATCGACCGGGTCACCGGCACCGAGGAGAAGGTCGACACCTCCTGGCTCTTCGTCCTCATCGGCGCCGCCCCCGGCACCGAGTGGCTCGGTGACACGGTGCGACGAGACGACCGGGGGTTCATCCTCTCCGGTCCGGACGTCATGGTGGACGGCAAGCCCCCGCCGGGGTGGGACATGGAACGCCAGCCGTACTTCCTCGAGACGAGCGTGGCCGGCGTGTTCGTGGCCGGCGACGTGCGCAGCCAGTCGGTCAAGCGGGTGGCGTCGGCGGTGGGCGAGGGCGCCATGGCGGTGACCCTCATCCATCGCTACCTGGAGCTGCTGTGACTCTCGTCGACGAGCTGCGCGGCTGCTTCCTGTTCGAGAAGCTGTCCGACGAGCAGCTGACATGGCTGGCCGAGCACGGACACGTCGTCACGTACGACGAAGGCGAGGAGGTCTTCCACGAAGGCGAGCCCGCCGAGGGGTTCTTCGTCCTGCTCGACGGCCAGATCCAGATGCTCAAGCGGATCACCGGTGAGGACGTGGTGATGAACACGACCGACCACCACGGCGCTTACGCGGGGGCCATCCGGGCCTTCGTGGAGAGCGCCGACGAGAAGGTCTACGTCAACACCCTCCGGACGCTCACGCCCGTTCGGTTCTTCCGGCTGCGGGCGGACGATTTCGCCTACGTCCTCAAGACCTGGTTCCCGATGGCCGTTCACCTGCTCGACGGGATGTTTCTCGGGCTGACCAACGTCGAGAACATCGTCGGCCAGCGCGAGAAGCTCGTGGCCCTCGGATCGCTGTCCGCCGGCCTGGCCCACGAGCTGAACAACCCCGCCGCGGCCGAGGTACGAGCGGCGCAGGCCCTGCGCGAGCGGCTGGGTGACGCCCGACAGGCGATCGTCGGCTTTGCCGCCGAGGTCGACCCGGCGACGCTGGCCGAGATCGTCGCCCTTAGGGCCTCGGCCGCCGAGCGGGCGCGATCCCCTTCGGGCCTGTCAGCTCTGGC
>DASXYV010000540.1:0-3249 GCA_036502305.1 Acidimicrobiales bacterium | reverse complement strand
CACCAGCGCGGCGACCAGCTCGACGAGGTCGCGGTGCCCGGCGAGGTCCAGAGGAGGCAGGACCTCGCCCGGAGGAGCCGCGCTCGGCGCGCGCTCGGCCGCCCACCGGGAGCCGGCCGGCGATGGCACCGTCTGGCCGAGGAGGAGGAGCCGCACTCCCGGCGCCAGGCTCGGACCGGGCACCGGGCGCTCGAGACGGTCGATGAGCCCGACCACGCCGACGACGGGAGTGGGGTCGATGTCTCGCCCCTGGCTCTCGTTGTAGAGGCTGACGTTGCCCCCGACGATCGGCAGGCCGAGAGCAAGGCACGCCTCGGCCAGGCCGTCGACGACCTCCGACAGCTGCCACATCACCTCGGGGTGCTCGGGGTTGCCGAAGTTGAGGCAGTCGACCACGGCGACCGGCCGGGCCCCGGCGCAGGCCACGTTGAGCGCCGACTCGGCCACGGTCATCGCCGCTCCCTGGCGGGGGTCGACGCGGCACCACCGGCTGTTGCCGTCGGTGGACAGAGCCACGCCCCGGCGAGTGGAGGGAAGACCCGGCGCCTTCAGGCGGAGGACGGCCGCGTCGCCACCGGGTCCCTCGACGGTGTTGAGGAACAGCTGGTGGTCGTACTGCTCGTACACCCACGAGACGTCGGCGACGAGCGAAAGGAGGTCTGCCCCGCAGTCGCGCTTCTCGGCCGGGCCTGGCAGGTCGGCCGCCTCCTCGGGCCCGCCTCCCGCGCCCGCCAGTGGCGATCCGTCGGGCTCGCCCAACGAGATGCCGGTGGGTGGCGCCGGAGCCCGACGGGGCCGGTCGTAGACGGGCGCCTCGTCGGCCAGGGCGACGGCCGGAACGTCGGCCAGCACCGGCCCGTCCCACCCGTCGAGCACCCTGACGCGCCCGCCGGACGGCGCTCGAGCGTCGCCCGCGGCGTCGTCGGACCCTGGTGTGACTCGCCCCACCACCGCGGCCGAGACCTCCCAGCGGGCGCACACCTCGAGCAGGCGCGGGAGGTCGCCGGGGGTGACGATGGCCAGCATCCGCTCCTGGCTCTCGCTCGTCATCACCTCGTAGGGCTCCATGGCCGGCTCGCGTCGGGGCACCACCGACACGTCGACGTCCATGCCGGTGCCACCCCGAGCCGCCGTCTCCGAGCACGCGCAGGTCAGGCCGGCCCCGCCGAGATCCTGGATGCCCACGACGAGTCGGGCGTCCAACAGCTCCAGACAGGCCTCCAGCAGCCGCTTCTCCTCGAAGGGGTCGCCGACCTGCACGCTCGGTCGCAACGACTCGGACCCGTTGGCCGACGGCTCGTCCCCGCCCGCCGCCCCGTCGGCACCGTCGGTCGCCCCAGCCGCGTCTCCGAAGCCCGCCGACGCCAGGACGCTCACGCCGCCGATGCCGTCGCGCCCGGTGCTGGATCCGAGGAGCACGGCCAGGTTGCCGACGCCGCTGGCTCGACCCCGCACCAGCCGGCCCACGGGCATCACGCCGAGACAGAGCACGTTCACCAGCGGGTTGCCTGAGTAGCAGGGGTCGAAGACGACCTCGCCGCCGACGGTCGGGACGCCGACCGAGTTCCCGTAGCCCGAGATGCCGCTCACCACGCCCTCGAGCAGCCACCGGTTGCGGGCGTCGTCCAGGGGGCCGAAGCGGAGCGAGTCCATCACGGCGATGGGGCGGGCGCCCATGGTGAAGATGTCGCGCAGGATCCCGCCGACACCGGTCGCCGCGCCCTGATAGGGCTCAATCGCGGACGGGTGATTGTGGCTTTCGATTCGCACGGCCACGGCGATCCCGTCACCGGCATCGATGACGCCGGCGTTCTCCCCCGGCCCGACGAGCACCCCAGGTCCCTCGCTGGGCAGACGCCGGAGGTGCAGCCGCGAAGACTTGTAGGAGCAGTGCTCGCTCCACATCACCGCGAACATGGCCAGCTCGAGATGGTTGGGGGCGCGGCCCAGGATCGACTCGATCTCGGCCGCTTCCTCGTCGGTCAGGCCCAACGAGCGATGGATGGCCTCGCTCACACCGACACGGTAATCGGAGCCTGTCGCGGAGCCGGACAAGGTAACAGTTCTTTTCCTAATCCGGAATTGAACTCGCCATCGAACCTGAGCAATACTCTCGCATGGCCAGGACGCAGAAGCGCACGAAATCTCCCATGTCCGCCCAGCACAAAGAGGCGCTGGCCGTCGGACGTGAGCAAGGCCGGGCCGTCCGACGCTACCTCGAAGCCCTCGAGGCCAATCGACCCAAACGCGGCCGGAAGCGTACAACTGACTCGGTGAAGCGCCAGCTGACCTCAGTGGAGCAGCGCCTCGATTCGGCCGATCCGCTCAATCGGCTCCACCTGGTACAAGAGCGGAGGAACCTGAAGGAGGAGCTCGATCGCAAGGACCGGTCCGTGGACATGGCGGCCCTGGAGCGCGAGTTCGTCAAGGCGGCCCCGGCCTACGGGGATCGCAAAGGCATCAGCTATGCCGCCTGGAGAGAGGCTGGGGTGAGCGCTGCCGTGCTCAGGCGAGCCGGGATCCAGCGGGCCCAGGGGCTCCACTAGCGACACCCGCTTCATCGGCCGGCGGGTGGGACCGGGCGCCTGACGGGTCCAGCAGCGAGCGCAAGAGGCTCGCTCCGTCGGCGGAGCCGAGCAAATTGTCGTAGGCCCGCTCCGGATGAGGCATCAGCCCGACGACGTTCCCAGCCTCGTTGGTGATCCCTGCGATGTCGTCGATGGAGCCGTTCGGGTTGTCGCAGTAGCGGGCGACGATACGGTCATCGGCACGAAGCTGGGCGAGCGTCTCGGGTTGGCAGATGTAATTCCCCTCGAAGTGATTGATGGGAAGCCGGAGCACTGATCCCGGTTCAGTCAACCGTGAGATGAAGGATCGACTGCGCTCAATACGGACGCTCACGGTGGCGCAGAGGAACTTCAAGTGACGGTTCTTCTGGAGAGCACCGGGAAGCAAGCCCGCCTCGGTGAGAATCTGAAAGCCGTTGCACACCCCCATTACCGGGCCACCGTCAGCGGCGAAGGAACGCACCGCGTCCATCACCGGGGAGAACCGGGCCAGGGCACCAGGGCGGAGATAGTCGCCGTGGGCGAAGCCTCCCGGCAGCACGAGCGCGTCGATCCCCGACACGGAGCGCGCGCCGTGCCACACCAGCTCGGCCTCCCCGCCCAGGCCTTCGATCGCTTCGACCACATCGTGCTCGCAGTTCGATCCCGGGAACACGACCACGCCGACGCGCCCGCTCACCCG
>DASXYV010000539.1:0-1619 GCA_036502305.1 Acidimicrobiales bacterium | reverse complement strand
CCGGGGCGGTCAGGGAGGCCACGCCTCCGGCCGACCCCAAGGTTCGTCAGGCCATCGCCGCCGCCACCGAGAAGGTCGTCTCACCCCAGACATCCTCGGGTGGTCGTCGTCGCCGGCGAGGGTCCGGGCCCCCGCCCCAGGCGGTCAACGATCCGCTGACGTTCATCAGGTTCATCGCCGACCACCCCCTGGGCCAGCTGGTCGAGGGCGAGGTGGAGAGCTTCACGTCGCACGGCGCCTTCGTGCGGGTCGAGGATGCGCAGGCCTACGTGCCGGTGTCCGGTCTCGGTGACCCGCCCCAGCGCAGCGCCCGGCGGGCCCTGCGGCGGGGGGAGCGCCGGCCCTTCGTGCTCCAGGCCCTGGACCCGCAGCGGCGGGGAGTGGAGCTGGCCCTGCCGGAGTACGCCCACGTGGCCGGGTCGCCCAGCGAGGAGACGGTGGAGGCCGAGATCTCGGAGGCGACGGGCACCGACGAGGTGGTCCCTGATCCCGAGCGGGGGGCGACGCGCAAGCGCGGCCAGAAGGCGAAGGCCCCAGAGAAGGTGGACGCAGAGAAGGTGGACGCGGAGAAGGCGGAGGCCGGGAAGGGCAGGCGGCGGGCCGAGAAGGCCGACGGCCCGGCGCAGCCGGCCAAGACTTCGGCGACCAAGAAGACCAAGACGGCTGCCGAGAAGACGCCGGCCAAGGCGGCGGCCAAGGCGGCGGCGAAGACCGGGACGACCGCGAAGCCATCCGGGGTGAGCACGGTCAAGGCGACGAGGGCCAAGGGGTCCGCCGCGGCGAGGACGACCAAGACGGCCAAGAAGACGGCCGAGAAGGCGGAGAAGGCGGAGACGGCGGCGAAGAAGGCCACGAAGAAGACCACGAAGGACAAGTCCGCGGGGGCGAAGGTCGGAGCCAAGGCCAAGGCCCCAAGGAGGACCGCGACCGCCAGGCCGTCCGAGGGCCGAACCAAGAACTGACGGAGGCCGCAGATCGCGGCCCAGCACGACGTGTCGATGCGACAAGATGGCGCCGATGCGGATCGCCACGTGGAACGTCAACTCGCTGAACGCCCGGCTGCCCAGGGTGGAGGAGTGGATCCGGTACGCCCAGCCGGACGTGCTGTGCATGCAGGAGACCAAGGTGGCGGACGCCACCTTTCCGGCGATGGCCTTCGCCACCCTCGGGTACGAGGCGGCCCACCACGGCACCGGCCGGTGGAACGGGGTGGCGATCGCCAGCCGGGTCGGCATCAAGGACGTGTCGGCTGGCTTCTCCGACGAGGGCGGCAGCGAGGCTGCCGAGGGCCGCTTCGTGAGCGCCACCTGCGGTGACGTGAGGGTGTCGAGCGTCTACGTCCCGAACGGGCGGAGCGTCGGCAGTGAGCACTACCAGGCCAAGCTGGACTGGCTCGCCGAGCTGCGCACCCATCTGATGAAGACCTGCGATCCGATGGCACCGATGGCCGTCTGCGGCGACTTCAACGTCGCTCCCGAGGACCGCGATCTCTGGGACCCTTCGCGCTTCGAGGGGGCCACGCACGTCAGTGAGCCCGAGCGAAGGGCCCTCGCTGAGCTGGAGGAATGGGGCCTGGTGGACGCCTTTCGTCGGCGCTACGACGAAGATGGCCTGTTCTC
>DASXYV010000538.1:0-2413 GCA_036502305.1 Acidimicrobiales bacterium | reverse complement strand
ACCGCGACGGCCAGGATCAACGCGGCCCCGGTGAAGATCGACGCGGTGATCGTGTGGAAGAACGTGATGACCGCGACCTTGTTCGTCAGGACCGCGCCGAAGTCGGTCAGCCGGGCCCGGTGCGTGATCGGGTCGATCCGGAATCCGAGCGGCCACTGCATGAACGAGTTCGCGACCAGGATGAAGTACGCCGAGAGGACCGTGCCGATCGCGGCGATCCAGATGCAGGCGAGGTGGATCCGCCTCGGCAACCGGTTCCAGCCGAAGATCCACAGGCCGAGGAAGGTGGACTCGAGGAAGAAGGCGGCCAGGCCCTCCATGGCCAGTGGGGCCCCGAACACGTCTCCGACGAAACGCGAGTAGGCCGACCAGTTCATCCCGAACTCGAACTCCTGTATCAGGCCGGTCACGACGCCGATGGCCACGTTGATGACGAGCAGCGTCCCGAAGAACTTGGTGAGCCGTCGGTAGGTGGGATCGCCTCCCCATTTGAGCGAGCGGTGCCAGGCCGTCTGCAGGAGGGCGACGAGGAACGCGAGCCCGATGGTGACCGGGACGAACAGGAAGTGGTAGATGCTTGTCGTCGCGAACTGCCACCTCGAAAGCTCCGTCATGGCCGGAGACTCCTTTCATCGGGCGATGTTGCCTGGCTCGCCGTCCTCATCTCCCGCCACCACAGCTCCGCATACCGTCCGCCCCCGCCCAGCAGCTCGTCGTGGGTCCCGCGTTCGACCACCCGACCCTCGTCGAGCACGACGACCTCGTCGACGGCATCCAGCCCGGCGAGGCGGTGGGTGATGAGCACGGTCGACCGGCCTGAGGTCAGGTCGAGAAGATCTGCCGTCATGGCGTCCGCCGCCGGCTGGTCGAGGTGCTCGGCGGGCTCGTCGAGCACAAGCACGGGGAACTCCGCCAGCACGGCACGGGCCACCGCCACCCGCTGCCGCTGGCCCCCTGAGAGCCGGGTGCCTCGCCCGCCCACCTCGGTGGACAGTCCGGCGGGGAGCTCCTCCAGCCATGGACCAAGCCCGACCCGGCCGAGGGCGGCCCGCAGCTCGGCGTCGGTAGCGTCGTGCCGGCCGACCCGCACGTTCTGGGCCAGGGTGGTGGCGAAGATGTGGGCGTCCTGGGTCACGAGCCCGACCACCGTCCGCACGTCGGCCCCGGCCAGGGTGTCGAGCTCGACGCCGTCCAGGGCGACGGACCCGTCCTCGTAGGGCAGGAAGCGGAGCAGCACGGCGGCGAGCGCCGACTTGCCCGCGCCGCTCGGGCCGATGACCGCCACCCGCCGACCCGGGGGCAGTTCCACATCCACTCCGTCGACAGCCCGTGCCGGCTGACCGGGGTAACGGGCGCTGACCGACTCGGCTCGCAACGCGTGTGACCGCGCACGTTGGTCTCGTTCCGCATTGTGTCGAAAGGAGCCGTCCGCAGCACCCTCCCAGCGCCCACTTTCGACGTGATGTGCAACACGACTGATGACCCCGGGGACGGGCGCCGGCACGCTCGGCTCGGCCACCGGTGCCGGCGCATCCATCACGGCGAAGACCCGCTCGGCCGATCGTCGGGTCCGCTGCAGGCACTGTGTCGCCACCGGGAGCCCGACCACCAGCTCGAACGCCGCCAGCGGGACGAGAACGATGACGGCGAGCAGGGTGCCGTCGAGGCGTCCCGAGTGCACGGCGGGGACCCCGACGAGGAGACTTCCCCAGGTGGCGAGCCCAGCCAGGAGGGTAGTGAGGGCCAGCCCGATCCCCGCCGTGCTCGCTGAGGCGGAGGCCGCCCGGGTGAGCTCGGCATCGGCCGCGGCGACCCGTCCGAGCTGGGCTCCCGTGGCCCCGAAGACGGCCAGATCGGGGGCGCCGTCGATCAGGTCGATGACCGACGCCGCCAGCTCTCCGCGGGCCGCGGCCTGGCCGGACTCCGATCGGCGGGCCAGGCTTCCCGTCAGCCACGGCACGATGGTGGCCGCCAGCACCAGCGAGGCCAGCAGGATCAGCCCCGACGCCGGCAGCAGCCACCAGATCAGGCCCACGGTCGCCCCTCCCACCACCACGGCGATGGCGAACGGGGGGATCACCCGCAACACCACGTCCTGGAGGGAGTCGACGTCCTGGACCAGCCGGGCCAGCAGGTCGCCGCTGCGGAACGCCGGAAGACCGGTCGGTGCCAGGGTCTCGAGCCGTCGGTACACACGTGTCCGCAGGTCGGCGAGGACCCGGAAGGCGGCGTCGTGGCCGACCAGCCGCTCCCCGTAGCGCAGGAGGCCTCTCGAGAGGGCGAAGAACTGCACGCCGACGATGGCGAGGCCCAGGGCCGACTCGGACGGCCGTTGGGACGCTCTCGAGATCAGCCAGGCCGAGGTGGCCAGCAGGCCGATGGCGGCCCCGATCGCTCCCGCTCCGAGGAGGGT
>DASXYV010000537.1:0-2618 GCA_036502305.1 Acidimicrobiales bacterium | reverse complement strand
GCGTACAGTCGCTGCTGGGTGGAGAGGGGTGATTCTGCTGAACAAGGCACAGTATGCGACGGCCCACTTCCTCACGGTGGCCGAGGTCGCCAGTCTCCTGCGGGTCTCGAGCATGACGGTGTACCGGCTGATCAACGCGGGCGAGCTGCCCGCCGTGCGCGTCGGGAAGTCCTACCGGCTCCGTGAGGACGACGTAGACCGGTACCTCGCTGCTCGCTACACCGAGGCTGGCTGACCCCTCTATCCCCCAGGAGCGCCGGGTTGCCGCCTCGACGCCGCGGTCGGGACACGATCTCGTTTCTCTCGGACTACGGCACCGACGACGAGTTCGTCGGGGTGGTCAAGTCCGTCCTGCGCCAGCTGGCCAGCGAGGCCGTCGTGATCGACATCACCCACGGGGTGGCGCCGCACGACGTCAGGGGCGGAGCCCTGACGCTCCAGCGAGTGGCCCCCTTCCTGGCTCCCGGAGTGGTGCTGGCGGTGGTGGACCCGGGCGTGGGCACCGCTCGCCGGGCCGTGGCCCTGGAGGTGGGTCCGGATCCACGCTGGGCGCTGGTCGGGCCTGACAACGGGCTCCTGGTCCCGGCGTTCGAGGCGCTCGGTGGGCCGGGCCGGGCCGTCTCGCTGGTCGCTCGGCGGTGCCGCCCGGCGGCGGGCGCCACCTTCGACGGCCGTGACCTCTTCGCGCCGGCGGCCGCCCAGCTCGCTGCCGGGGGCGACCTGGCCGACCTCGGCCCGGCGATCGAACCCGCCAGCCTCGTGCCTGGGCCCCGGCCCCAGACCGTCCAACAGGGGACAGCAGTGGTGACCGAGGTCCTCGGGATCGACCGGTTCGGGAACATCCAGCTGGTGGCGCGCCCCGAGGATGTCGCCCACCTCGGCGATCCCGTGCGGCTGATCCTTCCGAGCGGGGTCGTGGTCGCGCACCGCGCTTCTTCCTTCGCCGACATCCGACAGGGCCAGGTGGGGTTGGTCGTCGACTCCTGGGGAATGATCGCCCTGGCCATGGACTCCGCATCGGCGGCCGCCTTGCTGGGGCTGGCGGCCGGCGATCAGGTCAAGCTCGACAGGTAGGAGCGAAGGGTGAACCTAGCCACCATCATCGATGCGCATCCGGGAGACGCGCCGGCCCTGCGCAACGGCGGCGACGTGATCACCTACGGCGAGCTCCGGCGTCAGGTGGCCGGGATGCGGGGCGGCCTGGCCCGCCTGGGTGTCCAGCCGGGTGACCGGGTGGCGATCCTGTGCGCCAACACGCCCGCCTTCGTCGTCTCCTACCTCGCCGTGCTCGGTGTGGGCGCGGTCGCAGTGCCGATCGATCCTGCTTTTCCGCGCGTCGCCATCGAGCGCGAGCTGCGCGCCATCGGTCCCCGGGTGGTCATCGTCGGGCGCGCCGGCGAGGGCGTGTGCGTCGATCTCGACCGCCAGGCCCTCGGGGTCGAGGCCGTGGTCGCCGCAGAAGGGTGCCGCCTGGACGGAGCCAAGGACTACGAGGAGCTCGTCGCGGGGCCACCGGCCGACACTGTCGCCCGAGCCGACGCCAACCTGGCGGCGCTCCTGTTCACGGCCGGCACCGGCGGCGATCCCAAGGCTGCGATGCTCACCCACGGGAACCTCCTGGCCAACCTGGACCAGGTGCAGCGCTTCGCCGGCCAGGCCATGCAGCCCGCCGACGTCGGCCTGGCCATCATCCCGTTCTTCCACATCTTCGGCCTCAACGTGGTGCTCGGCCTGCCGCTGCTGACCGGAGCCAGCCTGGTGCTCGTCGAGCGCTTCGACGCCGCTGCGACGCTGGCCCTGGTGGCCGAGCGGGGCGTGACGATCGTCGCCGGCACTCCGCACATGTTCGCGGCCTGGGTTGGGCTCGACGGAGCGACCGGCGACGAGCTGCGATCGATACGCCTGGCCGTGTCCGGAGCCTCACCGCTGCCGGAGGACGTTGGTCAGGCGATGCAGGATCGCTTCGGGGTGCCCCTGTGGGAGGGCTACGGCCTGACCGAGGCGGCGCCGATCGTGACCTCGTCGCTGCTGCTCGGGCGACCGAGGCCCGGTGCCATCGGGGCGCCGCTGCCCGGCGTCGAGCTGCGCCTGGTCGACAGCAACGGCCAGGAGACACTCCTCGGCGACGCCGGCGAGATCTGGGTCAGGGGACCGAACGTCTTCGCCGGCTACTGGAACGACCCGGCCTCCACGGCCCGCGTCCTCACGCCCGACGGGTGGCTACGCACCGGCGACGTCGCCGTGGCGGACGAGGACGGCTACCTGCACATCGTGGACCGGGCCAAGGATCTCATCATCGTCCTCGGCTTCAACGTGTACCCGGCGGAGGTCGAGGAGGTCCTCATGACCCATCCCGACATCGCCGAGGCGGCTGCGGTCGGCGTGCCGAATCCATCGTCGGGCGAGACCGTCAAGGCCATCGTCGTCCTCGAGCCGGGCGCCCACTTGGACGCCTCAGAGGTCATGGACTACTGCTCCGAGCGGCTCGCCCGCTACAAGTGCCCCACCGAGGTCACCTTCGCCACAACGCTGCCCCACGGCACGACGGGCAAGCTGCTGCGCCGGGCCCTCCAGTAAGCGCGCACCGGAGCCTGGGCGCTGCGCGCCTGCGGCTGTCA
>DASXYV010000536.1:0-3466 GCA_036502305.1 Acidimicrobiales bacterium | reverse complement strand
GGCCGAGCTTGATGAAGGTGGTGCCCAGCGACTCGAAGGCCGGGCGCAGCACCCCCGGGAGCTCGGCCTTGGCGACGGGGTCGCCCGTCCGGCGGCGATTGCGGACCGCCCACGGCACCACCGCGGCCGTGAGCCGCAAGGCGACCGTGGCGCCGCGCAGAGGCGGCAGGCGGCGCGGTCGGATCATCGCCGGGACGCGGGCCGCCGCCCGTCGTCGCAGCCCTTCGATGCCGATGCGCCACGGCATCTCTTCGGGGACGACGGCCCAGGGGCCGTCATCGGTGAACGCGCCGATCGCCCGGTCGGATGCCAAATGGGGCCCTTCGCCTCAGCCGGCGGCGGCGCGCGTGCGGAGGATCTCGAGCGCGTCGTCGGCGTGGGCATCCATGTTGGTCTGACTGTCGAGCACGGCGAGCAGCGTGCGGTCGGTGTCGATCACGAAGGTCGTGCGCCGGTTGGGGCCGATGCGGAGCATCCGCTTGACGCCGAGCGAGGTCGCCACCGTGCGATCGCGGTCGGAGAGCAAGGGGTAGTCGAAGGAGTGCTTCTCCGAGAACTGCAGTTGCTTCTCGACGGTGTCGGCGCTGATGCCCACCCGCTGGGCGCCGACCTCGGCGAACTCGCCCTTCAGGTCCCGGAAGTGGCAGCTCTCCTTGGTGCAGCCGCTCGTCATGGCCGCAGGGTAGAAGAACAGGACGACGGGCCCGTCGGCGGCCAGCAGGTCGCTCAGTCGGCGAGGGGTGCCGGTCTCGTCGGGCAACTCGAAGTCGGGGATGACCTCACCAACCTGCATCGGGCCTCCTGGGTTTCGATGTTCCGTGTGGGTGCAACGGCTGCGGTCACAGTCTGTCTGAGTCTGACGCGGTTGGCGGCGCGGCGGAGCAGGTTCTGGGTGCCGCGGAGGTCCGAGCCGTGCTTCAGCGGCACCCGGAACCAGGGAGGCCGGCTGGGGGCCGACCCGTCGGCAACGGGCAGACTGTGCCCGTCGCCGGCTGCTCCCCCGTTCGCCGGCCGGAACCTCGTCGTCGATCCCGGGAGGGTCTCACCATGTCCATCGTCGTCACCGGGGCCACGGGCCAACTCGGCGGCCTCGTCGTCGAGGACCTGCTCAGCCGGGGCGTCCCGGCCGACCAGATCGTCGCCGCCGGGCGCAACCGCGAGCGCCTGACCGAGCTCGGACAGCTCGGCGTGCAGACCCGCGTCATCGACTTCGACGACCCGGCCAGCCTGCATGAGGCCTTCGCCGGCGCCGATCGGGTGCTGCTCGTCTCTGGTAACGAGGTCGGCGACCGGGTGCGGCTGCACACCAACGCCATCGAGGCGGCCAAGGCGGCCGGGGTGGGGCTGGTGGTGTACACGAGCTTCCCGAAGGCGGCCGAGACCTCGGTGGTGCTCGCCGCCGAGCACGCCGGCACCGAGGAGGCGCTGGTCGCATCCGGGCTGACGTACACGATCCTCCGCAACGGGATCTACATGGAGAACTACGCCGGCCGGGCGGCTGAGCACGCCGCCCGGGGCACCATCGTCGGCAGCGCCGGCTCGGGCCGGATCAGCTCGGCGCCCCGGGCCGAGCTGGCCGAGGCGGCGTCGGTGGTGCTGACCACCGACGGGCACGCGAACAAGGTCTACGAGCTGGGCGGCGACCAGGCGTTCACCATGGACGAGTTGGCGGCGGAGATCGCCCGCCACTCGGGTCGCCCGGTCGAGTACCAGGACCTGCTGGTCGACGAGTACGTGAAGGTCCTCGTCGGTGCCGGACTGCCCGAGGGCTTCGCCCGGATCCTGGCCGACAGCGACCGGGGGGCGTCGGAGGGCGAGCTTCAGCTCGACACCGGTGACCTGGCCCGACTCCTGGGTCGTCCGGTCAAGACCATGCCCGAGGCCGTTGCCGAGGCCCTCGAGGCCTGACCCGCACGGACGGTCAGACGAGTGCGCCACCCCAGCGCTCGAGGTCGAGGAACGGGTTGCGGTGCTGGAAGGTGGCCACCACCTCCGGCAGGTTGGAGCGCCGGGCCCGCCGCAGGGGCGGCACCGGGTCGGCCGCCCACGGCGCCCATCGCCCGAGCGTGACCCAGACGTGGTGGGTGTCGAGGTACTCCCGGGTCTCGACGATCTGGCCGTCTCGCAGCTCGTGCACGAAGCAGTGCCAGTTGTCGTAGACGGTGCCGTCGTCGAGCTCGGCGAAGCTCTCCATCTCCTCGAAGACCCGGTCGCCTTCCGCCACCATCGGCCCGAACCGCAGGGTAAGGGGCGAGGCCAGATGCTCGACGAGCGGGGCGTAGAGCTGGGCCAACGGGAGGTGGTCCCACCCGAAGGGCCGTTCCCCGGCGAGGAAGTGTCGGAAGCCGTCGCCGTAGTGGGCGTCGACGAGGTCGCCGTCGCCGGTTGCCTGGGCGTCGTGGAGCGAGCGGATGAAGGCGCGGTTGGCGTCCGGTCCCTCGCCGTCAGCCGTGAGAGCGCCGGGCCGGGGCACGGGGTCGCGCAGCAGGGCAGGGTCAAGCGTCAGCTCGGCGGTGATCTCGACGCCCTCGAGGTTCGACTCCCGTCGAGCTGTCAGCGGCTCGAGCGCCGGCCACTCCGGGTCGCGGCCGAGCAGGGTCCACACGTGGTGGCTGTCCTCGTACTCCCGCACCTCGACCACGCGGCCGCCCTCGATGCGCTGGATCCAGCAGTACTGGTTGTTGTAGAGGGCGCCGTCGGCTCCGTGGATGCAGGTCTCCCACTCCTCGACGACATGGTCGCCCTCGGCGATCATCGGGCCGAGGCCGTGGAAGGTGGGCGAGACGGTCTGGGAGTGCCACGCCTTGAGCCATTCGACGCCGGTGGCGGCGTGGGCCGGCATCGACCCGGCCAGGAAGTGGCGCTCTCCGCCGGCCATGTGCTGGCGGTGGTCCTCGCCTCCCAAGCAGAGGCGCTGGGTCGCCTCGTGGCGCTCGCGCACGATCCGCTTGTTCGCCTCAATGTCGTCCATGTTCATCCCCCCGGCGCGCGAGCCCATCGGTGGTCTCGTGCCGTCGCACGTCTCGCCGGCGCAAGTGTCGCCGACGGGGGAGGCCCCTGTCAGCTGGGCCAGGTGAGGGTCAGGTCCTTCACCGAGCGGAGGCCGGGCGGGTAGACGAGCTCCTCGTGACCCGGCTTGATCCCGTAGTCGGGGATCCGCCGGTGCCACTCCCGCAACGTGATCCGCAGCTCGCGGCGGGCCAGGTGCGAGCCGAGGCAGCGGTGCACGCCACCCCCGAAGGCGATGTGGCGGTTGACCTCGCGGTCGAATCGCACCTCGAAGCCATCGGGGAACTCGCTGGGGTCGACGTTGGCGGCGCCATAGCTGACCATCACGGCGGTGCCGGCCTTGACGAGCTGGCCGCCGAGCTCGGTGTCCTGGGTGGCGATCCGGGGAACGCCGCTCGGAACCGGTGACTCCCACCGCAGCAGCTCCTCCACGGCGTTCGGGATGATCGACGGGTCC
>DASXYV010000535.1:0-5625 GCA_036502305.1 Acidimicrobiales bacterium | reverse complement strand
TGCTCGTCGCTGCCACAGCGTCGATAGAGCGCCTCGCCGTCCTCGGCCCGAAGGCTGTCCACCTGGCCGGCGTCGGCGAGCGCCCGCAGCTGGTTGTACACCGTCGTTAGCCCGACCCGCTGACCGCGAGCCCGCAGCTCGGCGTGGAGGTCCTGGGCGCTCAGGAAGCCGTCGGCCTCCTCGAGCACCGCCGACAGCGCCCGCTTCTGCGGAGTCGACCTTGGGCGACTCGGTTCGGACGGACGCGCAAGGGCGCCGGTCACCGGCTCACAACCTGCGCCTCGTTCGTGTTCACGAGGGGCAACAGTATCGGAGGCGCCTGTCGGCTCGGCGGTGAGAGCGGGGCACGAGCTCACTGTAGTTGCAATTGGAACGCTTTCGGATTACGGTGGGCTATCCGAAATGGTTGCCAGTAACCGAGATGGCCAGCAACCCAGATGGCCCCGCAACGAGGCCGGCCCGGGAGGCCGGCCCATGAGCGAGCCCGAAGGACGGTCGATGATTCGTCGAGCCCCAATGATCCGTGGAGCCCAGCACCTGCGCCCCACCGCCGGCGCCGTGCTGCTGGTCATCGCCATCGCTGCAGCGGCGTGCGGGTCGGGATCCTCCGCCAGTCCCGCCGCGGCCAACGGCAAGATCCAGGTGACGGCGGCCGAGAACTTCTGGGGGTCGATCGCCTCGCAGCTCGGCGGCGACAAGGTCGCTGTTACCAGCATCATCACCAACCCCGACACCGACCCGCACGACTACCAACCGTCGGCCAACGACGGGCGTTCCATCGCCACGGCGCGGATGGTGATCGACAACGGTGTGGGCTACGACCCCTGGATGCAGAAGCTCCTCGCCGCCAACAGCGGTGCTGGGCCGACCGTGCTCGACGTGGGCCAGCTGGTCGGCGTCCCCGACGGCGGCAACCCGCACCGCTGGTACTCGCCGACGGATGTCCAGACGGTCATCAACACGGTCACCGCCGACTACAAGAAGATCGATCCCAACGACGCCACGTACTTCGACACCCAGAACCAGTCCTTCGTGAGCGGTGCGCTCGCCCAGTACAACCAGCTGATCGCCCAGATCAAGTCCCGTTATCCCGGCGTGCCGGTCGGAGCGTCGGAGAGCATCTTCGCTCCAATGGCCCAGGCGCTCGGGCTCAACCTCCTGACGCCGCCGTCGTTCCTCAAGGCCATCAGCGAGGGGACCGACCCGACGGCGCAGGACAAGGCTGCCATCGACGCCCAGATCAAGGGCCACCAGATCAAGGTGTATGTCTACAACTCACAGAACGCCACGCCCGACGTGCGGGCCCAGGTCAATGAGGCCAAGGCCGCCGGCATACCCGTGACGACGATCACCGAGACCCTCGTGCCGCCGAGCTCGACCTTCCAGGCCTGGCAGGTGCACCAGCTCCAGGGCCTCGCCGCCGCGCTGGGCAGAGGGACGGGGCAGTGACGCAACCGGACGTTGGCGCGGCGGTGGACCTGGTCGGCCACGACGACGACGCAGGACCGGTCGTCGCCGCGTCGCGCCAACCTGACCACCTCGGAGCGGCCCTCACCTTCGACCGGGCCGCGGTGCGGATGGGCGGTCGCGTGCTCTGGAGCGACGTCACCCTCTCGGTCGGTGCCGGCGAGTTCGTCGCCGTTCTCGGGCCCAACGGGGTGGGGAAGTCGACACTGGTCAAGACGGCACTGGGGCTCATCGCACTCTCGGCCGGCCAGGCCACGGTGCTCGGCCGGCCTCCTGGCCGGGCCGGGCGCGACATCGGGTACCTGCCCCAGCGCCGGAGCTTCGAGACCGGGCTTCGTGTGCGCGGCGTCGACATCGTCCGCCTCGGGCTGGACGGCGACAGGTTCGGCCTGCCACTGCCAGGGCTCCGGCGAACGTCCCGGCGGGCAGACAGGGCGCGCGTCGAACAGGTCATCGACCTCGTCGGCGCGGGTGAGTACGCCGACCGCCCGGTCGGCCAGATCTCTGGGGGCGAGCAGCAGCGCCTTCTGATCGCGCAGGCGCTCGTGCGCCGACCCCACCTGCTCATCCTGGACGAGCCCCTGGACAGCCTCGATCTGCCGAACCAGGCCGCCGTCGCTGCCCTCATCGAGCAGATCTGCACCGACCAGGGCGTCACCGTTGTGATCGTCGCCCACGACGTCAACCCCATCCTGAGCTACCTCGACCGGGTGGTGTACCTGGGTCGTGGCGGCGCCGTGAGCGGCCCGGCCGAGGAGGTCATCACGAGCGAGACGCTGAGCCGCCTCTACCAGGTTCCCATCGAGGTGTTGCGGGCCTCGGACGGGCGTCTCGTCGTCGTGGGCCAACCCGAAGCCCCTGCGCACCACTCCGACCGGCACACCGGTCAACCGCGTCCGTGAGGACGGTGGCGGCAGCAGCGAGCGGCTGGACGTGGAACGTCGTCACTGATGTGCACCAGCTGTTCGCCTATCCGTTCATGGTCAACGCATTCCTGGCCGGCACGATCGTGGCGGTGGCGGCATCGGTGGTGGGGTGGTTCATGGTGCTGCGCCGGCAGACCTTCGCTGGGCACACCTTGGCGTTGATCGGTTTTCCAGGGGCTGCCGGCGCCACGCTGGTCGGCGTCTCGGTCAGCGTCGGTTATTTCGCTTTTGCCATCGTCGGCGCGCTGGTCGTCGCGTCGACGCGGGGCTCGGGGACGGCCTATCGGGGCTTCAGCGAGGAGTCGGCGGTGGTGGGCACCGTCCAGGCCTTCGCGCTGGCTGCAGGGTTCCTGTTCGTGGCCCTCTACAAGGGGTTCCTCAACGGGATCAACTCACTGCTCTTCGGCACCTTCCTCGGCATCACCCTCGGCCAGGTGTGGACCTTGCTGGTCGTGGCGGTGGTTGCCCTGGCCGTGCTCGGACTGATCGGTCGTCCGCTGCTCTTCGCCTCGGTCGATCCCGACGTCGCCGCCGCGAGGGGGGTGCGGGTGCGACTGCTCGGCGTGCTGTTCCTCGTCCTGCTCGGGGTGGCGGTCGCCGAAGCGAGTCAGATCACCGGATCCCTGCTCGTGTTCGCCCTGCTGGTCATGCCGGCCGCGGCGGCACAGCGCTTCACGGCCCGACCGGTCGCGGGCCTCGCCCTGTCGGTCGTGATCGCGCTGATCGTGACCTGGCTCGGCCTTGTCGTGGCCTACTACTCGCCCTACCCGATGGGCTTCTACATCACGACCTTCGCCTTCGCCGTGTACCTGGCGTCCTTTGCCCTCAGGTACCTCCTCGACCGGCACCGTCCCGTGCCGGCGTTGAGGCTCCGCCCGACGGTGGGGCCGGGGGTGGGAACGTGATGGACCTCGTGGCCACCACGGCCGGCGGCGGTCTCGCCGATTTCTTCGCCCATTCCTTCATCCGCTACGGCCTGCTGGCGGGGACCTTCATCGCGCTGGCCTCGGGGCTGGTCGGCTACTTCCTCGTCCTCCGGGCCCAGGTCTTCACCTCCGACGCCCTGGGTCACGCCGCCTACACGGGAGCCCTCGCTGCTCTGGCCCTCGGCGTCGACGCCCGGGTCGGCCTGTTCGCCGCGACGGCCCTGGTCGCCGTGGGTCTGGGTGCGCTCGGCGCCCGGACCCGGGCGGACGACGTGGTGATCGGGAGCGTCTTCGCCTGGATCCTCGGGTTGGGGGTGTTCTTCCTCACCATCTACACCACGAGTCAGAGCACCGGGAACGGCGCCGCCAACGTCAACTACCTGTTCGGCTCCATCTTCGGGTTGTCGGCTTCACAGAGCGTGGCCGCGGCGGTCGTGGGCGCTGCCGTGAGCCTCGCCCTCGTCGTGATCGCCCGCCCACTGCTGTTCGCGACAGTGGACGAGGCGGTGGCTGCGGGCCGGGGTGTCCCGGTGAGGATGCTCGGCATCGGCTTTCTGGTCCTGGTTGGTGTCACCGCCGGAGAGGCGGCGCAAGATGTCGGGGCCTTGCTCCTGCTCGGGCTGATGGCAGCTCCAGGGGGCGCCGCCCAGCGGTTGACCACCCGCCCGTTCGTCGGACTCGCCATCTCCGGAGGCATCGCTGTGGCGTCCACGTGGATCGGGGTGGTCCTCTCCTACCTGATCCCCAGCCTCCCGCCGAGCTCTGCCATCCTCGGCGTGGCCACGTTGGCCTACGTGGCGGCCGCCCTGGCCGCTCGCGGCCTCGGCCGGCGGGCCGGCGAGCGTTCGCGGTCGCTCGAGAACGAGGACCTGGGCGCGCCCGCTGCGTAGGCCGGCCCGGGAGGCCGGCCCGATGAAGGTCGTCGCAGGCGCGTCAGCGCCGAGGCCGGCCCGGGAGGCCGGCCCGATGATGGCTGTCGCAGGCGCGTCAGCGCCTAGAAATCTAGAGGGATCCACCGTCACCGTTCGGGCCGACAATATGATCGGCAACACGTGGCGGATTGCGCGCCATTGGGCATGGGTAGGTGGAGAGCGACGGTCCTCCGAGAACATCGGGCCCAAGGCGTCGAGGGGAGGATGACGTGAAGAGCTCCGGCCCCGCGAGCCGCGGCGATGTTATAGGCCTCCTGCAACACGAGGACTTTGAGATAAGTCGGCTGTTCGACGAGTTCTTCTCATCCGATTGTGCACTCGACGGCCTCCGCCGGGGGGTGGTCGGCAAGGCGTTGGTGGATCGTCTGTCGATGCAGGACGCGGCGAACGAGCAGATCGCCCGCACGCTGCTCCGGGACATGGGACGAGCCGATCTGGCCGAGCAGCTCGCTCGGCACTCGTGCCGGCACCGACGGCTGGTCCGCGAGCTGGACGACATCAGCGCCGGAGTCAGCCCGCGAGACATTCGCCCCAGCGCCGGTCGCCGTTTCGACGACTTGATCACAGAGCTCCGCGGTCTGCGCCACGAGCAGCTCGGCTTCGAGGTCGAGCACGTCATCCCGGCGATCCGGTACCGCATGTCGCCCCAGCGCCGGGAGCGCCTGGCCGGAGACATCGACCGCGTGCGGAGGCGGGCGACCACCCGCCCAGGCGAGAACCGTCCCTCCTCGCGGCAGTTCCGGCTGGCGCCGAGAGGCCTGTTCGACGGGATCAGGGGCGCGGTCGACCGGGTGCGGGGCGTCGGGCGGCCACAGCATCTCGACGCTGGGTGAACCCCGCGTCCGGCGGGCGCACCGCTCCCGTGTGACGTCGGCGGCGCCAACTTCATCGTGGCGAGTGTGACCCGCCCATGGCCCGACGATCGTCGTAGGGTCAGTGGGGGCCGTGAGGCGACGGTCCTCGGCGAGCGATGAGGAGATGCGGACATGGCGGACGATTACGACGTGATCGTGCTGGGGGGAGGACCGGCCGGTGAGCATGCGGTGGGTCGGTGCGTTGACGCCGGGCTCAGCGCGGCGATCGTCGAGTGCGAGCTCGTCGGTGGCGAGTGCTCCTACTGGGCGTGCATGCCCAGCAAGACCCTCCTCCGTCCGGGTCAGGTGCTCGCCGCCGCCCGGCGCGTGCCCGGAGCCGCCGCTGCGGTCACCGGGGACCTCGACGTCTCGGCGGCGTTGGCCCGGCGGGACTGGATGACCGACGGCTGGGACGACAAGGGCCAGGTCGAGTGGCTCGACGGAGTGGGCGCGACCCTCGTCCGGGGTCGGGGCAACGCTCATTCGGGGCCGCGGCAGGCTGGCCGGCGAGCGACGCGTC
>DASXYV010000534.1:0-3301 GCA_036502305.1 Acidimicrobiales bacterium | reverse complement strand
ACCGTCGTTCCCCAGCTCCTGGCCGAGATCGACGGCGTGGAGGCCCTGCGCAACGTCATCGTGATCGGGGCCTCGAACCGCGAGGACCTGATCGATCCCGCCATCCTGCGCCCCGGCAGGCTCGACGTGAAGATCAAGATCGAGCGGCCTGACGAGGAGGCGGCGGCCCAGATCTTTTCCCGGTACCTGCAGTCCGACCTGCCTCTCGAGGCCGAGGAGGTCACGTCACTGGGCGGGGGAGACCGCGACAAGGCGGTGCGGCGCATGGTCGAGACCACGGTGGCGGCCATGTACCAGGCGGACGAGCTCAACCGCTTCCTCGAGGTCACCTACCAGAACGGGGACAAGGAGGTCCTCTACTTCAAGGACTTCGCCTCCGGCGCCATGATCGAGAACATCGTCCGGCGGGCCAAGAAGCTGGCCATCAAGCGAACCATCGCCCAGCAGGGCGAGGGCATTCGCACCGACGATCTGCTCGACTCGATCAGGCAGGAGTACAAGGAGCACGAGGACCTGCCCAACACCACGAACCCCGATGACTGGGCCAAGATCTCGGGCAAGAAGGGCGAGCGGATCGTCTACGTTCGCACCCTGCTGGCCGAGGGCAAGGAGGCGACCGGTGGACGCTCCATCGAGCGCGTGGGGACCGGCCAGTACCTCTAGACAGCCGCCGGCGGCGGAGCAGAGCGCGCCACTGGCGGCGGCGCCAGGGTAGGGTCCGTCTGTGGCCATCCCCAAGGTGTGCGGCATCGAGACCGAGTACGGCATCCACTCTGTCGGGCCCGGTGACGCCAACCCGATCGCCGCCTCCTCGGTGCTCATCAACGCCTACGTCGCCGAGCTCCAGCGCCGGGTGGGCTGGGACTTCGAGGACGAGAGCCCCGGCAACGACGCCCGCGGCTTCGCCCGTGAGGACGCCCCCGAGGTGGAGACGCACCTGGTCAACGCGGTGCTGACCAACGGCGCCCGGTACTACGTGGACCACGCCCACCCCGAGTTCTCGACCCCCGAGTGCTCGACGGCCATGGAGCTGCTCCGCTACGACAAGGCGGGGGAGCGGATCCTCACCCGGTCGATGGAAGCGGCGGACCGGCTCCTCCCGAAGGGTGAGGAGATCGTGGTCTACAAGAACAACTCGGACCACAAGGGCAACTCCTACGGCACGCACGAGAACTACCTGATGAACCGGGCCGTGCCGTTCGCGAGGATCGTGCAGCACGTCGTGCCCCACTTCGTCTCCCGCCAGATCTACACCGGGGCGGGCAAGGTGGGCACCGAGGCGCCAGGCGGCGGATCGGCCGAAGTTGCCTTCCAGCTCTCACAGCGGGCGGATTTCTTCGAGGAGGAGGTCGGCCTCGAGACGACGCTCAAGCGGCCGATCGTCAACACCAGGGACGAGCCCCACGCCGATGCGCAGAAGTATCGCCGCCTTCACGTCATCGTGGGCGACGCCAACCTCGCCGAGGTGGCCACCTTCTTGAAGGTCGGTGTCACGGCGATCGTCCTGGCCATGATCGAGGACGACTGGTACGGCGACCGTGACCTGTCGCTGGCGACGCCCGTGCGGGCCATCCGCCAGGTCTCCCACGACCTCTCCCTGTCGGAGCCCCTGGAGCTGGCCGAGGGGGGCACCACCACGGCGCTGGGGATCCAGTGGGAGCTGCTCGAGCTGGCCCGCAAGTACGCCGATGACCGCGGCCTCGACTGTGTCGGCGACGACGAGGCTGGCCAGGAGGTGCTCCGGCGCTGGGAGGCCACCCTCCACGCCCTCGAGACCAACCCCGCCAGCCTGGCCAACCAGCTCGACTGGGTGGCGAAGCACCAGGTCATCGAGGGGTACCGGGAGCGCCACGGGCTGGCGTGGTCCGACCACCGCCTGACCGCCATCGACCTTCAGTACCACGACCTGCGCCCAGGGAAGTCGCTCTTCGCCAAGATGCCGATGGAGCGGCTGGTCGAGGAGGCCGAGGTCGTCGAGGCCGTGACCGAGCCGCCCCGGGACACGAGGGCCTACTTTCGCGGCCGGTGCCTGCAGCGGTGGGCCTCGTCGGTTGCCGCCGCCAACTGGGACTCTCTGGTGTTCGACCTCGGGTCGGACCCGCTGCGGCGGGTCCCCATGATGGAACCGCTGCGGGGAACCGCCGCGCATGTCGATAATTTGTTGGCGGGATGTTCGAGCCCGGCTGAGCTGTTGGAGCAGTTGGGTTCCTAGGAGAGAAGTGGACGATGGCAGAACGTGAGCTGAAGAAGCGGCCGCAGACCACACGTGACGAGGAAGTCGTCGAGGAGGCCGCGCCCACGTCGGACAAGGGCGAGAAGCTGAAGGCTGAGCTGGATGATCTCCTCGACGAGATCGACGAGGTGCTCGAGGACAACGCCGAGGAGTTCGTGCGCAACTACGTTCAGAAGGGCGGGGAGTAGCGCCACCCACCCGGCCAGCCTCGCGCACATGGCTGAGCCGGTAGGGTGCGCTCCGATGAGCCTGCCCATGTTTCCGCCGGCCGACGACCCGGGGCCGAGCTTCACCGATCTGCTTCGCCGTAGCGACCCGTCCCATGCCTTCGGGCCGATGGCCCCCCCTGCCCCGGATGCCGGAAGCCCGGCCGTGACAGGGCCCAACATCCGGCACGGGACGACGGTGGCCGCCCTGCGCTACCGCGATGGCGTGGTGATGGCCGGCGACCGCCGGGCCACCGAGGGCTATTCGATCGCTCATCGGTCAATCGAGAAGGTCTTCCCGGCCGACCGTCACTCAGCCGTGGCCTTCGCCGGGGCGGCGGGGCCCGGCATCGAGATGGTGAAGCTCTTCCAGACCCAGCTCGAGCACTACGAGAAGGTCGAGGGCTTGGCGCTGAGCCTGGAGGGCAAGGCCAACCAGCTCGGCCAGATGATCAGGGGCAACCTGCCGATGGCCCTGCAGGGGCTGGCAGTCCTTCCGCTGTTCGCCGGCTACGACCTCCGGCGGCGGATCGGCCGCATCTTCAACTATGACCTGACGGGCGGTCGGTACGAGGAGGCGGACTACCACGCCACAGGGTCGGGCGGCCGCGACGCCCGCACCACCATCAAGCTCGGGTATCGAGACGGGATGGCACGTGACGAGGCCATCGAGCTCGCCATCCAGGCCCTCTACGAGGCGGCCGACGAGGACATCGCCACCGGCGGGCCCGACGTGGTCCGCGGCATCTACCCGATGGTCGCCACCGTCACCACCGCCGGTTTCGAGCTGGCCGACGAGGCAGAGGTGGCCGAGCGGTTCGGGACGCTCATCGAGCGCAAGCGGGCGGAGGGGCAGCGACCA
>DASXYV010000533.1:0-7832 GCA_036502305.1 Acidimicrobiales bacterium | reverse complement strand
GCCGAGGTCTCCTGGGACGAGGCCCTGAGGGCGGCCGCCGAGGGCCTGGCCGGGGCGAAGGAGCGCGGGGGTCCGCAGTCGATCGGTGTCATCGGCGGTGCTCGACTGCCCAACGAGGACGCCTACGCCTGGGCCAAGCTGGCCAAGGGGGTCATCGGTACCGATTCGGTCGACGCCCAGCTCGGCGACGGCCTGCCCGCCGAGGTCGTGCTGGGCCTGCCCAGGGCGACGATCGACCAGGCCTGCTCGGCCGCCGCCCTCGTGCTGCTGGCGCCCGACGTGCGCGAGGAGCTGCCGGTGCTCTACCTGCGCTTGCGGGAGGCCGCCGTCGAGCGGGGAGTTCCGGTCATCGAGCTCACCGCGCTGCCGACGGCCATGACGCGGTACGCCACCGTCTCGCTCACCTACCGACCCGGCGAGGTGGTGGCCCTGGCCCGTGCCCTCGTGGCCCCCGACGCGGCGGACGGCGCCGGCGACGGCGACGGTCAGGACCCGCTGGCGGTGGCCCGTGGCATCCTGCAGGGCCGGGACGGCGCGGGCCCCGGCGCCGATGGGTCGGGCGTCGTGGTGGTCCTGGGACGCCCGTCGGTTGCCGAGTCCGGCGACATGATGGACGAGGCGGCGGCCGCCCTGTTCGGGGCGTGGCCAGAAGCCCGCTTTCTGCCCGCCCTGCGACGGGCGAACGTCCACGGCGCCCTCGACATGGGTCTCGCCCCCGGCATCCTGCCCGGTCGGGTCTCCTTGGACGAGGGCCGGGCGTGGTACTCGGCGGCGTGGGGGGCCGTGCCGGAGGAGCGGGGGCTGGACAGCGCCGGCATCCTTGCGGCCGCGGCTGAGCAGCGCGTGGGGGCGCTGGTTCTCCTCGGCTCCGATCCGCTCACCGACTTCCCCGATCGCCAGCTCGCCCAGCGGGGGATGGCCGGTGCGGGGTTCGTCCTTGCCATCGACGCCTTTCTCAACGAGTCCTCGGGGCAGGCCGACGTGGTCCTGCCCGCCGCCGTCTACACCGAGCGACCCGGCACGACGACCAACCTCGAGGGACGCATCAGCCGCCTGGGCCAGAAGCTCGTGGGACCGGGGGTGACACGACCCGACTGGATGATCGCCGCCGAGCTTGCGGCCCGCCTCGGTGGTGACCTCGGGACCGACACCCTGGAGGCAATCTGGGACGAGGTCGAGCGAGTGGCGCCGTCCCACGTCGGCATCACCCGTCACCTCATCGGCGAGCGTCGCGCCGCGGACGGCGTCGTCGCTCCGATCCCGAGCGTGCCCGTCCGGCTCGAGGTCGGCACCGGACATCCGGGCGGCGCGCCGCCCGTCTACACCGGTGCCACCGACACCGGAGCGGGCTCCACCCAGCCGGTGCCGGGTCCCATCGACCCCATGGCCACGCCGGGCATCGGCGGCATCGAGAGCCAGGGCATCCCCAACGTCGCCGGAGCGCCAAGGTCCGCCAACGGCGCTGGGGACGCTCCCGAGGGCGCGGGCGCCGATGACTCGACGACGGAGCGGCCGCCGCTGTTGCGCTTCACCCCGGCCAAGCCGCGCTCGGTCCCGCCGCCGGACAGCTACGCGCTGCGCCTCGTCGCCCGTCGCCGCCTCTACGACCAGGGGACGCTGGTCCAGGCCTGCCCATCCCTTGCCGTCCTCGCCCCTGCTCCGGCCCTCCGCGCCAACCCCTACGACCTCGACCGCCTCGGCGTGCAGACCGGTGGTCGGGTGCGGGTCCGCGCCGGCCAGGCCCTGGAGATGGAGGCGCTCGCCGACGCCGACGTGCCCCGAGGCGTGGCCGTGGTCGACCTCGACCTGGCCGAGGAGGGCGCCGAAGACCTCATCGACAGCGCCCGTTCGGTCACCGACGTTCGCCTGGAGACGATCTGATGGGTGACCCGCTCTTCGCGCACGGCATCGACCCCTGGGTCTTCCTCATCGTGGCGGTCAAGGTCATCGTGGCCTTCGTCGTGCTGCTGGTGTCGGTGCTGCTCATGATCTGGTTCGAGCGCAAGGTCATCTCCGACATGCAGAGCCGGATCGGCCCCAACCGCGCCGGCCCATGGGGGATCCTCCAGACCCTGGCCGACGGGGTCAAGCTCTTCTTCAAGGAGGGCCTGCGTCCAGACGGCTCTGATCGCCGCGTGTTCTACCTCGCGCCCTACCTCGCCGTGGTGCCCGCCTTCCTGATCTTCACCATCATCCCCATCGGCGGCGTGGTCACGATCTTCGGGCACACGACCGAGCTCCAGGTGGCCGACCCCCAGATCGGGATCCTGTTCCTCCTGGCCATGTCGTCGGTGGCGGTGTACGCCCTGATGCTGGCCGGCTGGGCGTCCGGCTCGAAATACCCCCTCCTCGGCTCGGTCCGGGCCACGGCCCAGATGGTCTCCTACGAGGCGGCCATGGGCCTGTCGACGGCGGCGGCCGTCCTCATCACCGGCTCGCTGTCGACCCGCGACATCGTCGAGTCCCAGAACGGCAGCCTCTACGGCTTCCTGCCCAACTGGAACGTCCTCCGGCTCGGCGTCGTGCCCTTCGCCATCTTCTTCATCGCCGTGACGGCCGAGGTGAACCGGCCGCCCTTCGACCTGGTGGAGGGCGAGCAAGAGCTGGTCGGGGGGTTCCACACCGAGTACTCCTCCGTGCGCTTCGCGCTCTTCTTCCTGGCCGAGTTCATGAACACGATCACGATGTCGGCCATCGTCGTGACCCTGTTCTTCGGTGGGCCCGACGGCCCCGCCCCCCACGTCGTGCGCTGGCTGTGGCCGATCCTCTGGTTCGCCGGCAAGACGATCGTCTTCTTGTACGTGTACGTCTGGATCCGGGCCAGCCTGCCCCGGCTGCGCTACGACCAGCTCATGGACCTGGGGTGGAAGCGGCTCATCCCGCTGTCACTGTTCTGGCTCCTCGTCGTAGCCGGCATGCTCATCGACTCGCGGTGGGGCTTCGCCGTCTTCGGCGGCGGCCTCGTGTTCGGCCTCATGCTCTACCAGGCCCTGCGGGTGACGCGCGCCGGAGTCGAGGGGCCTGATGCCACGCCAGCGGTGGGACCGGGCGGGGACTTCGGTCCCGGCGGCGGAGCGACGTTCTGATGGGCTTCTTCGATGGCTTCCGGGTGACCATACGCCAGGTCTTCGAGCCGCGGGTGACCCATCAGTATCCCGACGAGAAGCGGCCCAAGCCGCCGCGCTTCCACGGCCGCCACGTGCTGGGCCGGTACGAGGACGGCATGGAGAAGTGCATCGGGTGCGAGCTGTGCGCCGGTGTGTGCCCGGCACGCTGCATCTATGTACGGGGAGCCGACAACCCACCTGACGCCCCGGTGTCGCCGGGGGAGCGGTTCGGCTTCGTGTACGAGATCAACTACCTGCGCTGCATCCACTGCGACCTGTGCGTGGAAGCGTGCCCGACCGAGGCCATCACCGAGAGCAAGCTGTTCGAGTTCTCCTTCGTCGACCGCCAGGACGCCATCTACACGAAGCAAGAGCTGGTCGTCGACGACGAGGGCCGTCCCCGTCACCTCCCGTGGGAGGACTGGCGGCCCGGTGACGACGCCCACACCTCGGGGTGGATGCGGGCGACCTCGCCCAACGGCGACGCCGCCTTCGAGGGTCGGGTGCAGTGGTCGGCCGAGCTCGGCTACGGGGTGCGGCACCCCGAGGCGGGCCAGGTCGGAGACCGGGACGACGAGGCCACGGGCAACAT
The DNA here is from genome assembly GCA_036502305.1 of Acidimicrobiales bacterium. Taxonomy (GTDB): domain Bacteria; phylum Actinomycetota; class Acidimicrobiia; order Acidimicrobiales; family AC-9; genus AC-9. The sequence goes on along the minus strand of DASXYV010000533.1, from coordinate 4,133 downwards.
CTCCATTCGGGAGGTCGACGCGGCCGACATCCCGCACCGCTACGGCGGGAGGTACCGGTAGTGCCGCTCGGCTCGCTGGTGCCGCTGGGGCACGTCCCGATCCTGGCCGTCACCATCACCGACGCGACCGTGTTCGCCGTGTCGGCTGCGGTCATCGTGGCCGGGGCCATCGGGGTCATCGCCGCCCGCAACCCCGTTCACTCCGCCCTGATGCTGGTCATGACCCTGTTCGGCATCGCCGTCCTCTTCGTGGAGCAGTCGGCCGACTTCCTGGCCGTCGTGCAGGTTATCGTCTACGCCGGCGCCATCGTGGTGCTCTTCTTGTTCGTCATCATGCTGCTGGGCGTGGATCGGCTGGAAGCGCTGCAGAAGGACCCGCTCCCGGGTCAGCGGCCGCTCGCCCTGATCGTCGGGGCGGCGGGGTTGTCCCTCCTGCTGTTCCTGGCCGGGATCCACTGGGTGACGGGCGCCCACTCGCTGGCTGGTCCATCCGGAGGACCCGGCTCCAACGTCGAGAAGCTGGCCCGCTCCCTCTTCACCACCTACCTGCTCCCCTTCGAGGTCACCTCGGTCCTGCTGGTGATCGCCGTGGTCGGCGCCGTGGTGCTCTCCCGCCGGCCCTCGAAGGAGCTCGAGCCGCCCGAGGCACCGGCTCCGCCGGAGCAGCCCGAGGACGGGCGGGTGGGAGGGAGAAAATGAGCCTCGGGGGTCCCTACTACCTGACGCTGGCCGCCGTGCTGTTCACCATCGGCGGCGTCGGGCTGCTCCTGCGCCGCAACGTGCTGGTGATGTTCATGTGCGTCGAGCTCATGCTCAACGCCGTCAACCTCACCTTCGTCACGTTCTCCCGCCTGCTGAACGACATCGGCGGGCAGTCCCTGGTCTTCTTCGTGCTGGTGGTGGCGGCGGCCGAGGTGGTCGTCGGGCTGGGCATCATCGTCGCCATCTTCCGCCGCCGAAAGGGCGCCACGGCGGATGACCTCCATATCCTGAAGGGCTGACGCCGAGCGTGCTGCATTACGCCTACATCATCCCCCTGCTGCCCCTGGCCGGTGCCGTGATCCTGGCCTTCTTCGGCCGGCGCATCGGCAATCCGCTGGCCGGGTGGCTGGGGACGCTGCTGGTGGCGGCCTCCTTCGTGGTGGCCGTCTTCGTCTTCATCGACCTGCTCGACCGGGCCGGCGGCAACCGCTCGTTCGACCAGACGATCTTCACCTGGATCCCGGTGGGCGGCCTGCAGATCAAGGCGGCGCTGCTGGTCGACCCGCTGTCGATCACGATGGTGCTGTTCGTGACCGCGGTGAGCGCGCTCATCCAGCTCTACTCGATCGGCTACATGCAGCGCGATCCGCAGTTCTCGAAGTTCTTCGTCTACCTCAACCTGTTCGTGTTCTCCATGCTCATCCTGGTGATGGCGGACAACTTCGTCCTCACGTTCCTCGGCTGGGAAGGGGTCGGGGCGTGCTCGTACTGGCTGGTCGCTTTCTGGTTCGACCGGGACGCCGCCGCCAGCGCGGGCAAGAAGGCCTTCATCGTCAACCGGATCGGTGACTTCGGCTTCCTCATTGCCATGTTCCTGATCTTCTCGACCGTGGGCACGCTCACCTACAGCGGCGTGTTCGGGGCGGTTGGCAGCATCGGCCCGACCACCCTCACCGCCATCACGCTGCTGCTGTTCCTCGGGGCGGTCGGCAAGTCCGCCCAGATCCCGTTGTTCATCTGGCTCCCGGACGCCATGGAGGGCCCGACGCCGGTGTCGGCGCTCATCCACGCCGCCACCATGGTCACAGCCGGCGTGTACCTGATGGCCAGGGTCAGTCCGCTGCTGAGCCACACGACGTCGTCGCTCAACGTGGTGGCCATCGTCGGCCTGCTGACCGCCTTCGTGGCTGCCACATCGGCCTGTGCCCAGGGCGACATCAAACGGGCCCTCGCCTACTCGACGATCTCCCAGCTGGGCTACATGTTCCTCGCCGTGGGGTCGGGCGCCTACGTGGCTGCCATCTTCCTGATGGTGACCCACGCCTTCTTCAAAGCTCTCCTGTTCCTCGGCGCGGGCTCGGTGATACACGGCATGCACGACGAACAGGAGATGTCCCGCTTTGGCGGGCTGCGAAAATGGATGCCCGTCACGGCGGGCACCTTCATCGTGGCCTGGCTGTCCATCGCGGGCGTGCCGCCATTCTCGGGATTCTGGTCCAAGGGTGACGTGCTCATGAACGCCTTCGCCCGCAGCCCGGCGCTCTACGCCGGGGGCCTGCTCACGGCGCTGCTCACCGCCTACTACATGGGCCGGGTGGTGTTCCTCACGTTCTACGGCCCCGAGCGCTGGCGCACAGGGGGACCGCACGAGACTCTTCCCCACGAGGCACCGTCTGTGATGATCGTTCCCCTCGTGGTGCTGGCCCTGCTGTCCTTTGGCGGTGGGATCATCAACCTGCCCATCGACAACTACGACTTCCTCGGCCGGTGGCTCAGCCCCGTGTTCGGCCCCGCCCTGCGGGTGCTCCACTACAGCGGGAGCACCCAGCGCCTCTTCGAGACCGCCGACGCCGTCGTCGCGGTGGTCGGCGCCGTGCTCGCCGGCGGGCTGTGGGTGCGGCGCTGGCAGCGGCCGCGGCTCACGCCGGTCTTCTTCCAACGGGCGTGGTGGGTCGACACGGCCTACGACACCCTCATCGCCCGCCCCTCGACGGCGCTGGCCAACTTCTCGGCCGTGGTGTTCGACAACCGGGTCATCGACGGCGCCGTCAACGGCACGGCGACGCTCATACGAGACAGCGGCGAACGCTTACGCCGGGTGCAGACGGGCTACGTGCGCAACTACGCCCTCGCCATTGCCACAGGAGCCGCGCTCGTGCTCGCCTATGTGGCCAGCCGGGTGGGCTCGTGAGCGGGGTCGCCGCGGCCGCGGCGCCCGTGCTCGCTGCTGCCCACACCGGGCCCGGCTTCCCGCTGCTCACCACGCTGGTGCTGATCCCGGCGGGTGTGGCGGTCGTCGTGGCCCTCCTGCCTCGGGCGCGCCAACGGCTCATCGAGGTGCTCGGCGTCGCGTTTTCGGTGGCCGTGCTCGGTCTCGCGGTGTTCATCGCCGTTCGCTTCCGGGTGGGCGACGGGGGGTTCCAGATGGTGTCCCAGCACAGCTGGATCACCGTGTTCGGCATCTCGTGGAAGCTCGGCATCGACGGGATATCACTGTTCCTGGTGCTGATGTGCGGGGTGCTCTTTCCCCTCGCCCTCGTGGGCGGGCGGGTGCGGAGCAATCCCAAAGGCTTCGTGGCCTGGATGCTGCTCCTCGAGTGCGCCTGCCTCGGGAGCTTCCTGGCCCTCGACCTCTTCCTCTTCTTCCTCTTCTTCGAGCTCACCCTGGTGCCGACGTACTTCATCATCGGTGGGTGGGGACACGAGCGGCGCGGCAACGCGGCACTCAAGTTCTTCCTGTACACCTTCCTCGGGTCGGCGGTCATGCTCGTCGGCCTGCTGACCGTGGTGTACCTCCACCAGCGCAGCACCGGGCACCTGACCTTCGACCTGGTGACCCTGTCAGCCACCCAGCCCTTCTCGTCGGGCGTGGGCATCGTCCTGTTCCTGGCCTTCATGGCCGCCTTCGCCGTGAAGGCGCCGATCTTCCCGCTCCACACCTGGTCGCCTCCCGCCTATACGGAGGCCCCCGCCGCCGGCTCGGTGATCCTCGCCGCCGTGATGGCCAAGATCGGCAGCTACGGCATCATCCGCTTCGATTTCGAGCTGTTCCCCAAGGCGGCGGCGCAGCTGGCCCCGACCCTGTTGACCCTCGCGGCCATCGGCATCCTCTACGGGGCGGTGGTGGCGGCGGCCCAGCGGGACCTCAAGCGGATGGTCGCGTACTCGTCGCTCACCAACCTGGGCTTCATCGTCCTCGGCACCTTCGCCATCACCACTCAGGGCGTCTCGGGTGGGGTGCTCCAGATGCTCAACCATGGCCTGTTCACCGCCGCCCTGTTCCTGCTCATCGGGTTCATCTACGAGCGACGAAAAAGTTGGCAGACGACCGACCTGGGAGGTCTGCAGCGGGTCGCGCCCATCATGGCCGGGGTGTTCACGGTGGCGATGATGGCCTCGATCGGGCTGCCCGGCCTGAACGGCTTCGTCGG
>DASXYV010000532.1:0-3199 GCA_036502305.1 Acidimicrobiales bacterium | reverse complement strand
CAGGAGCAGACCCGTGCGCAGCTCGTCGGCCACGACGATGTCGACGAGCGTGTCGAAGGGATCCTCGCCGCGCTCGGCGGCGATGTCGCCCACGAGCCGCCCGGACAGTCCCTCGTTGTCGGGCGAGAACGTCTCGGCGATGCACATGGTCTTCCAGTTGGCCATGGTGCGCAGCATCCCGGCGTCGGGAGATGCGGCCCCGTCCCGGAGGCGGCGACGCTCGTCGGGGTCGCTGAGCGCCTTGATCCTCTCGGCCGGTGGCAGGCTCATGGTCGACGACCAGCCCGGCAGGGCATCGAGGATGAAGCCTGAGAGAAAGGTCAGGCGTACCTCGACAGGGTCGGCCACGGCCAGGGCGATGACTCTGGCTCCCCGCTCGGCGGCGTAGTCCGACGCCCGCAGCTGGTTGGCCGCCCCGTCGGGGTTCTGGGACGTGACGGCGAGAAGGTTCCAGTTGAGTGGGCGGTTGGCGGCGAGCGAGAGCGAGGTCATCAGGTCCATGTGCTCGTCCTGGAAGGCCCCGACGGTCGGGATGAACTCGAGCGTCGTACCGGGGTGGTCGCGCACCGCTGCTGCCAGAGCGACGAGCTCCTCGGTCGTCGCCGACCGGGAGGGCACGGGCTTGCCGTCTCCGTCGTTGTGGGTCGGAGCGCGGGACGACGAGAACCCGAGGCCACCGGCGGCGAGCGACTCGTGGAGGAGGCCCACCATCGCCGCCAGCTGCTCATTGGACGCCTCCGACCCGACTGCCGCCTCGCCCATCACCGAACGGCGCAGGGCCGAGTGCCCGACGAGGAAACCGGCGTTCACCATCAGGCCGCCGTCCAGCCGGTCCAGCCAGTCGCCGTAGGAGCGCCAGTCCCAGTCGAGCCCGGCCTCGAGGGCCTCGATGGGCATGCCCTCGACCTTCGCCAGCATGCGCCTGACGTAGTCGGCGTGCTCGGGAGCCAGCGGGGCGATGCTGAAGCCGCAGTTCCCGCCGACGACCGTCGTCACACCGTGGTACGGCGACGGGCTGGCGCTGGGGTCCCAGAAGAGCTGGGCGTCGTAGTGGGTGTGGATGTCGATGAACCCCGGCGCCAGGACCAGCCCGGTGGCGTCGATGGTCCGCCGGGCGGGCTCGTCCACCTCGCCCACGGCCGTGATCCTGCCGCCACCGATGCCCACGTCGGCTCGCCGCCGGGGCGAGCCCGTGCCGTCGACCACGCTGGCGCCGGCGATCTTGCAGTCCAGCATCACGGACCCCCGCTCCTGGTTTGACGTGGCGTCAGACTACCCGGGCTGGCGACCCGGCGAGGAGCTGAACCAGGCCGTGTCCTGGATGCGCTCGGCGATCCGCCACCCGTCGCCGGTCCGGCGTAGCTGGTCGCGGTAATAGCCCCCGACGAACATCAGGTCCAGGGTGCCATCGCGTTTGGTCCGGCCCATGGGGTTGTAGAAGTAGCTGCGGCTGGTCGCCGTGTCGCCGGCAACGCGGATGTCGCGATTGGTCACCAGGTGCTGGCTCATCGAGAAGCCGGACAGCGCGTCGGACAGCCACTTCGTCACCTCGGCCAGCTCGCCGCGGATCCCTCCCGACGACGTGTAGTCGATCAAGGCGTCTGGCGTGAACACGGTTTGGTAGAGGTCCCAATCCCTCGTGTCCACCGCCGTGGCGTACCGGGTCAGGAGGTCATCGATCTCGATCCGGTCGGCGATCTCCTGTGTCATCGCGCTACCCCTCAGCTCCCGCGGTACTTCGGCGGCCGGTTCTCGGCCCGGGCAGCGCGCATCTCGGCGTAGTCGTCGCTCTTGTTGACGAACGTCTGGTAGATGAGCTCGTCGCCCATCGCCGCCTGCTGCTGGGGCTGGGCCAGACGGGCGATGACCCGGCGCGCCATCTTCACGGTCGCCGCCGGCGCGGCGGCGATCCGCTCCGCCATCTCACGAGCAGTGGCATCGAGCTCGTCACGGGGCACGACGCGGGACACGATGCCGTGACCCAGCGCCTCGTCAGCCGAGAGACGGCGGCCGGTGAGCACCATGTCGCTCACCAGCCCATGCCCACACATCTGGTACAGCACTCCCACGCCGCCAGTGTCGGGGATCACGCCGTAGGTCACCTCGGGCAACGCGAACCGCGCGTCCTCGGCGGCGATGCGGATGTCGCACAGCAGGGCGCGTTGGAAGGATCCGCCGATGGCCCAGCCCTGGATGGCGACGATCACCGGGGCGTCCATCTCCCAGAGCTGCTGGATGCCGCGATGACCCGTGGACATGAGCTCGTGGTGCGACGCCGCCCGGGTGAGGGTGCCGATGGTGCTCACGTCCCGACCCGACGACCACGACTTCCCCTCGGCGCGCCAGATCACGGCGCGCAGGTCGGGACGTCGCTTCAGCTCGTCGAGGATGTCCCAGAGCCGGGCGTCCATGTCGTCGTCGAAGGCGTTCTGCTTGTCGACATTGGCGTTGGTGATCGTGGCGATCGGGCCGTCGACGTCCAGCCTCACCTTGTCGCTCGATGGCGCAGTCGTCGGCCCGGGAGGCCGGCCCGAGGACGGAGCCATCAGATGGCGCGCTCCCGCCCTTCCCAGTACGGGTCCCGGAGCCGGCGTTTGTAGAGCTTGCCGTTGGGGTCGCGCGGCATCTCGACGACGAAGTCGAGCGACCTCGGTGTCTTGAACCGGGCCAGCTTGCCGGCGCAGAAGGCCAGGATGTCGTCGGCCAGCTCGGCGGATGGCTCCACGCCGGCGGCGGGCTCGATGACCGCCTTCACCTCCTCCCCCCAGTCCTCGTGGGGAACCCCGAACACCGCGGCGTCCCCGACCTTGGGGTGACCGAGCAGGACGGCCTCGATCTCGGCCGGGTAGATATTGGCTCCGCCCGAGATGATCATGTCGGCCTTGCGGTCCCGGAGGAAGAGGTAGCCGTCGTCGTCGAGGTAGCCGATGTCGCCGACGGTGAAGAAGCGCCCCACCCGGTTGCTCTCCGTCTTCTGCCGGTCCTTGTAGTACTCGAACTCCACGCCGGGCATGGCCATGTACACGGTGCCGATCTCGTTCGGGGGCAGCTCCTTGCCCTCGTCGTCGAGGATCTCGACCTCCGAGATGGGCCACGCCTTGCCGACCGTGCCCGGCTTCTTCAGCCAGTCCTCGGACATGACCATCGTGCCCCCGCCTTCGCTGGCGGCGTAGTACTCGTCGATCACCGGCCCCCACCA
>DASXYV010000531.1:0-3505 GCA_036502305.1 Acidimicrobiales bacterium | reverse complement strand
GTGCCCAGATCGTGGGGGATGCGCTCGCGGTTGCGATAGGTGACTGCCCGGGGTCCGTTCCAGGAGCCGAAGACGGCCTCGATCGCGCCCTGCAGCTGCTGGGTCGGGTCCTGGGGGAACGGGGCCCCGGTGGAGCGCTCGACGATCTGCTTGAAGGAGGTCACCAGGTAGCGGAGCAGCTCGGGAGGGACATCGGCGTCGGAGGTGGTGTTGGCCAGCTCCTTGGCCGCGTCGAAGAGCCGGTCGAACCCCTCGCCCGGGAGTCCGAGCACGATGCGGCCGTACATCTGGATGAACCGACGGTAGGAGTCGTAGGCGAAGCGCTCGTCGCTGGTCTGCTTGGCCAGGCCCTCGACCGACTCGTCGTTGAGGCCGAGGTTCAGCACGGTGTCCATCATCCCCGGCATCGAGAACTTGGCCCCCGAGCGCACGCTCACCAGGAGCGGGTCCCCGGGGTCGCCGAGGTGCTTGCCCATGGCCTTCTCGAGCTTGTCGAGCGCCCGGTCGACCTCCTTGGTGAGCCCGTCCGGCCAGCCACCATCCATGTAGGCGCGGCAGGCGTCGGTCGAGATCGTGAACCCGGGCGGCACCGGTAGCTCCAGCACCGACGTCATCTCGGCCAGGTTGGCGCCCTTGCCGCCGAGGAGGTCCTTCATCTCCATCGGCGGCTTGCGGTGCTTGTGGTCGAAATTGAAGACGTACGCCATCCGGCCCTCCTGCCACGTTCTCGGCCCCGAGCCTAAAGCCTCCAACCCGCGGCCGTGGGCGGCCGTGGAGGTCGTCAGGTGAGTGCGAGCCGGGCTCTCAGCTCGTCGACGAGGCTGTCGATGGGCACCCGGACCTGGTCGGTGGTGTCACGCTCCCGGATGGTGACGGCCATGTCGTCGAGGCTGTCGAAGTCGACCGTCACGCAGTAGGGCGTGCCGATCTCGTCCTGGCGGCGGTAGCGGCGCCCGATCGACTGCGTCTCGTCGTAGTCGCACATGAAATGGGGCTGGCACAGGGCAAGTACCTTGCGGGCCACCGGCGTCAGGGTGTCCTTCTTTGACAGAGGAAGGATCGCCACCCCGTATGGCGATATCCGGTGGTGGAGGCGCAGGATCGTCCGATGCTCGCCGCCGACCTCGTCCTCGTCGTAGGCGGCCAGCAGGAAGGCCATCATGGCCCTCGTAGCGCCTGCAGCCGGCTCGATGACGTAGGGGACGTATCGCTCCCCGCTCGATTGGTCGAAGTACTCGAGCCGCTCGCCCGACGCCGCGGAGTGCGCCTTCAGGTCGTAGTCGGTGCGGTTGGCCAGCCCCTCGAGCTCGCCCCAGCCCCAGGGAAAAGCGAATTCGATATCGGCCGTCCGAGCCGAGTAGTGGGACAGCTCCTCGGCGTCGTGCTCCCGGAGACGGAGGCGGTCCTCGGGTATGCCCAGGCCCCGGTACCAGGCCATGCGCTCGGTGCACCAGTACTCGAACCAGGTGTCCGCCTCCGCCGGAGGGACGAAGTACTCCATCTCCATCTGCTCGAACTCCCGCGTGCGGAAGACGAAGTTGCCCGGGGTGATCTCGTTGCGGAACGACTTGCCGATCTGGGCGATGCCGAACGGCGGCTTCTTCCGGGTCGTCTGGAGCACGTTGTTGAAGTTGAGGAACATGCCCTGGGCCGTCTCAGGACGCAGGTACGCCACCGACCCCTCGTCCTCCACCGGGCCGGCGTGGGTCTTGAACATCATGTTGAAGGCACGAGCCTCGGTGAGGTCCTTCGAGCCGCAGTTGGGGCAGACATCGCCGATCTCGTCCGCCCGCCAGCGCTCATTGCAGTTGCGGCAGTCGACGAGCGGGTCGGCGAAGTTGGTGAGGTGGCCCGAGGCCTCCCAGACCTTGGGGCTGGTGAGAATGGCCGCATCGATGCCGACGACGTCGTCGCGCAGTTGAACCATGGACCGCCACCAGGCGTCCTTCACATTGCGGAGAGCGAGCACGCCGAGCGGCCCGTAGTCGTAGGTGGAGCGAAAGCCCCCGTAGATCTCCGCCGACTGGAACACGAAGCCTCTGCGCTTGCAGAGGTTGACCACGCGTTCCATCAGGTCCTCGGGGGGCATACGCCGAGGATACTGGAGGGCCTCGGCCGTCCCTCCGGCCTATGTCCCGACTCGTCAGGTGCGTTCCAGCATGCGCAGGGCGCGCAGGCGGCGCTCGAGGTGGTGCTCGAGAGCGTGGGATGCCAGCACCTGGACCTCGTGCGTGGCGGGGCCTGCCGGCTCCTCGAGGGCGCCGGCGAGATCGCCGCCCAGGATCCGCCGGATCAGATCCAGCGCCTGGGGGCTCACGGCGACGCCCCGCCGGCAGGACCGGCACAGCGTCCCACCCTCGGAGAGGTCGAAGGCGACGAGCGGCTCTTCGGCCCCGCAGATGGCGCAGGCGTCGAGGAGGGGCTGGTAGCCCTCCAGGGCCAACAGCTTCCAGAAGAAGGCGGGCACGACCAAGGGTGCGTCTCTCGCCGCCAAGGCCCGGAGGGCACCGACGAGCATCTCGTACAGGCGGGGATTGGCCTGGCGCTCCTGGGCGACCTGATCCACGGCCTCGAGCATGGCGGTAGCCCGGGAGAGGCGGTTCAGGTCCTCGCGGACGATCCGAAGGTGGTCGATCACCTCGGCCTGGGTGACGACGTCGAGCTCCCGACCCTGCCAGCACAAGAGGGCGACGTGGCTGAGGGGCTCGAGCCGGGCGCCGAACCGGCTCTTGGTCTTGCGCACCCCCTTGACGACCGCTCGCACCTTCCCGTGGCCCGCCGTCACCAGGGTGACGATGCGATCGGCCTCACCGAGCCGCATCGTGCGCAGCACGACCCCCTGGTCGCGGTAAAGGCTCATGGAGCCGCCATGTGCCAGGACCCGGCGAGGCTCATCGGACGAAGCCGCCCGCGATGATGAACGCCACCAGCGCGAACACGACAACGAGGATGGCTACGGCCGCCGAGAACCCGACGGCAGCCAGGAAGGCGACGAGAACCAGCGCCAGGAACACGGCGATCACCGCCAAGGGCACCGCTAGACGGGCGTTCATGCTTCGACCCCTCCGTACCGGCGGTCGCGGCGCTGGAACTCCCGCACCGCCTCGAACAGATGCTGGCGGCGGAAGTCGGGCCACAGCTCGTCGCTGAACACCAGCTCGCTGTAGGCCAGCTGCCACAAGAGGAAGTTGGAGATCCTGAACTCTCCCGAAGTGCGGATGACCAGGTCGGGATCGGGCGCGTCAGGGTAGTAGAGGTGGGCCCGAATGGCCCGTTCGTCGACCCGGGAGGGCGAAACGCCGGCGGCGACCAGGCCCCGCACAGCGTCCACGATCTCGGCCCGGCCGCCGTAGTTGAAGGCCATGGTCAGTGTGAGGCGCCGGTTGTGCCGGGTCAGGGCTTCGGATTCCTGGATGCGACGGAGGAGGCGACGGGGCACGCGCCAGTCCCGGCGCCCGGCGAAGCGGATGCGAACCCCCTTGCCGTTGAGCTCGTCCCGCCGGCG
>DASXYV010000530.1:0-2519 GCA_036502305.1 Acidimicrobiales bacterium | reverse complement strand
GGGGTGGGGCCCAAGATCGCCGCCAGCGTCCATCAGTTCCTGGCTCTGCCCGCCAATCGGGTCGTGATCGACAAGCTGCGTGCCGCGGGCGTGAACTTCGAGGGCCCGGCGGCGCCGTCGGTTCCCCAGAACCTCGCCGGTCAGTCGGTGGTCGTGACGGGCACCCTGGAGGGTTGGTCCCGCGAGGAAGCGGAGGCCGCCATCAAGGCCCGGGGCGGCAAGGCGCCCGGGAGTGTGTCCAAGCGGACCACCGCCCTGGTGCTCGGGGAGGCCCCGGGCGAGTCGAAGCTGGCCCAGGCTCGGGACCTCGGCGTCCCGGTCCTCGACGAGGCCGCCTTCGCCCGGCTGCTCGACACCGGCGAGCTCCCACAGTAGGTCCTGCATTCGCGCCGGAGTGCGGTGAGGAAGCGGCACCCTCGGCTGGCCCGCAGTCTTGCGAAATGCGGACCAGCCGAGGCACCGCTTCCTCTGGCCCTCGGGTGAGGGTGACCGTCGGGCGGAACCCTCCCTGGGCGCAACAGGTTCATTCGCCAAGGGCGGGCGGAGACCGTTCTCGTCGCGTTCAGGGCGACCGGGCCGGATCGCCCGCGAGGATCGATCGAGAGTGTCATGGGGCTGCCGGCCCCGGGGGATACCCTGTCGTCGGTGTCGACGCCTCGCCTCGCCGACCGCGTGGGCCGCGTCCTCGGCGGCCGGTTCCGCCTCGTCTCGCCGATCGGTAGCGGGGCCTCGGCCCACGTCTTCCTTGCCCACGACGTCGTCCTTGGCCGGCGCGTCGCCGTCAAGGTGCTCCACCCGGCGCTGGCCGGCGACGTGCCTTTCCTGCGGCGGTTCCGGGCCGAGGCCCAGGCCGCGGCCATGCTCAACCACCCCCACATCACGCAGATCTTCGACTGGGGCGAGGACGACGACGGGCCCTATCTCGTGCTCGAGTACCTCGCCGGCGGGAGCCTCCGCGACCTGCTCGACGCCGGTCACCGGCTGAGCCCGGCGCAGGCGGCCGCCGTGGGTGCCCAGGCGGCCGACGCGCTCGACTACGCCCATCGGAGAGGCCTGGTCCACCGGGACGTGAAGCCGGCCAACTTCTTGTTCGAGGAGGAGGGACGGCTCCGCGTCGCCGACTTCGGTCTGGCCCGCGCCTTGAGCGAGGCGGCTTGGACCGAGCCCATCGGCGCGATGCTCGGCACGGCGCGGTACGCCTCCCCCGAGCAGGTCGAGGGGCACCGCGTCGACGGGCGGGCCGACGTCTACTCGTTGTCCCTCGTGCTGATCGAGGTCGTTACCGGTCAGGTGCCGTTCGTCGCTGACACCACCATCGCCACGCTCATGGCGCGCGTCGGTGCGGCCGTGCGGGCGCCCGCCGCTCTCGGACCGCTCGGGCCCGTCCTCGAGCAGGCCGCCGCTCCCGATCCGGATGCGCGCATCGACGCCCGTGAGCTGGCCGTGCGCCTGGGTCAAGTCTCTTCTCAGCTGCCACCTCCGGCGCGGCTGCCCCTCGCCCCGCCGGGGCCTGGCCGCGTCGTCCAGGCAAGCGATGTCGGCGGCGACACCGATCTGGGCGCGACCAATCTGGGCGCGACCAACCCGGGAGCGACGGCGGTCACCGCCGCACCTGCAGCTCCTCCGACGACGCCGGACGTGGGGCTCCATCCCCGCCGGCGGCGGTTGTGGCCCCTCGCCGTGCTCGCCGTGCTGGCCGTACTCGGCGTGGCGGCCGCGGTCCTACTGACCACCAACGTGCTCGGTAGCGGGCCCACGAGTCACGCCGTGCCCTCCCTGACCGGAGCCAACCAGGCGACCGCGGCGCGGCTGTTGAGCAAGGCCGAGCTCCGGCCGCGGTTCACGGCGACCGCCAACGAGGACGTGGCGGCCGGGGTGGTGGTGAGCTGGGCGCCGAGCCAGGGGCTCCAACGGGAGGGGACTGTCGTGACGGTGGTCCTCTCCACCGGGCCGACCCCGCGTGTGGTTCCCGATCTGACCGGCGCGTCCTACTCCGACGCCGCGGCCAAGCTCCAGGGCGTCCGGCTGGTGCCGGCCCGGCAGAACGCCTTCAGCGACACCGTTGCCCAGGGCAACGTCATCTCCACCACCCCGGGCCCCGGGACGTCGGTCGGCCGGGACAGCACGGTCACCCTGGTCGTCTCGGCCGGACCCGACATGGTCTCCGTACCCGACGTGCTGGGCTCCAACGCGGCCGGTGCCACCAGGTCGCTACAGGGCGCCGGGCTCAAGGTGGCGAACGTCTTCGGCTTTTCCAGCGGCCGGGTGTTCTTCACGAGCCCCCCGCCGGGGAGTCGTGTGCACCGCGGCTCGAGCGTGAACCTCTACACGCTCTGAGCGAGCCTCCGCTTGACCCCCGCCGGGCGGGCTGACAACGTGCGAGGCGTCTTTGGAGCACGCGGAGGCCGACCCCGGGAGGTCGGCCCAGAGAAGCGGAGGCCGACCCGGGCGGTCGGCCCAGAGAAGCAGAGGCCGACCCCGGGAGGTCGGCCCACGAGAAAGGGAAGGTTGCGACATGG
>DASXYV010000529.1:0-3362 GCA_036502305.1 Acidimicrobiales bacterium | reverse complement strand
GCACGATTCAGTGAGGATCATCCATGCGTAAGGTCCATGGCAGGGCGCAAGTAGTTTCCCGGCCGCCTCTAAGGAGCGCAGTGGTGAGGCCCCTCCCCGAGTTGACGCCGGCCAACGAGTGGTTCTGGAAGTCCGGAGCAGACGGGCGCCTTCGCATCCAGCGCTGCCACGACTGCCGGGCATTCGTGCAGCCGCCCGTGCCGATCTGCCCGAAGTGCCGCAGCCGGTCGTGGGAGGCGGCGCCCGTCTCCGGCCGGGGCACGGTCGTCGGCTTCACCGTCAACGCCCAGCGGTGGCTGCCCGACTTCGATCCTCCATACGTGATCGCGAACGTCGCCCTCGCCGAGGACGTCGGGATCCACCTCACCACGAACGTCGTCGGCTGCGACCCGGCAGACGTGCACATCGGACAGGAAGTTGTTGTCCGGTTCGAACAGCATGAGGACGTGTGGCTGCCGCTGTTCGCGCCGACCGGGAAGACCTGTGTCGCCGACCGGGTCCCGGAGCCCGAGCGCCCCGTTCCTCGGCCGCCGAACAGCGGCGACCGATTCGAGCACCGAGCTGTCCTGTCTGGAATCGGACGATCGGCGCTTGGGCGACGACTCATGGTCGACCCGCTGTCGCTCACGATCGACGCCTGCCTCGAGGCCGTCTCCGACGCCGGCCTGACGCTCGACGACATCGACGGCCTGTCGACGTATCCCGGACCCGTCGGAATGGGGATGAGCGAGGGCGGCGTCACTGCGGTCGAGGAAGCGCTCCGCCTCCACCCGACTTGGATCAACGGCGGCGGCGACCTACCGGGCCCCGGTGGCGCCGTGATCGCCGCAATGCTCGCGGTCGCCGCTGGCCTCTGCCGAAACGTGCTCTGCTTCCGCACCGTGTGGGAAGCCACTTTCGGTGCTCTGCGCCTCGGCGATCAGGGCGGTCGCCGGGTGTCCGGCCCGATCAGGGAATGGCGTGCCCCATTCGGGGCCATGTCGGCGGCGAACTGGATCGCCATGAATGCCAGCCAGTACTTCCACCGTTACGGAGCGACGCGTGAGATGCTCGGCATGATCGCCCTCAACGGCCGGGCCAACGCGGCTCGAAACCCCGTGGCCATCTACCGCGAGCCGATGACGATGGACGACTACCTCTCGGCGCGCCCCATTACCTCCCCGTTGGGGCTCTATGACTGTGACGTGCCCTGTGATGGCTCGATCGCGGTCGTCGTGTCCGACGAGTCCGCGGCGGCAGATCTGCCGAAGCGGGCGGTGCGCGTGGAGGCCGTCGGCACTCAGATCATCGAGCGCGTCTCGTGGGACCAAGACACCATCACTCATGAGCCGCAGGTGCTGGGCCAGGCTGCGCACCTATGGACGAGGACGAGCCTACGCCCAGAGGACATCGACGTCGCCCTCATGTACGACGGGTTCACGTTCAACGCCATCTCCTGGCTCGAAGCCCTCGGGTTCTGTGGTCTCGGCGAGGCTCAGGAGTGGCTGGACCACGGGCGCCGCATCGCGCTCGATGGCGAGCTTCCGGTGAACCCTCATGGCGGCCAACTGTCCGAGGGTCGGACGCACGGCTTCGGGTTCATCTACGAGGCGGTCGCCCAGCTACGGCACGAAGCCGCCGACCGTCAGGTCGCCGGCGCGACGAACGCTGTCGTCACCACCGGTGGTGGCACGCCGTCGGGCGTCATGCTCCTCCAGCGGGACGGCACGTGATGGACCGAAAGACAGCGAAAGGCGACATTGGGCCGGTTGATGCTCCCTCCCATCGGGGAGCCTCCCGGTACAGTACGAACGATCTCGTGCCGCTGTGCGGCGCATAGGAAGGAGGCCCGTTTGCCGACAGCTGCGGCGATCGAGAATGAGGCGCCGAACGGGCCGCGCTCCCGGAAGGGCGTCAAGACACGGGCGCGGCTCGTCCAAGCGGCCAAGGAGGTCTTCGAGGATGACGGCTTTCTCGAGGCCCGGATCTCGGACATCGCGGAGCGGGCCGGCCTGTCGCACGGCTCCTTTTACCACTACTTCGATTCGAAAGAGCAGGTGTTCCGCGAGGTGGCCGAGACCATGGACGAGCGCCTCAGCGAGCCCTTGGGCAGCGTCATACACGCCAGCGGGTCGAGCGAAACACCGCGGGAGCGGATCCGGAAGGCCATTCGCAGCCACCTCGAGCGCTATCGCGAGGAGGCCCGGATCATGGGTGTGATCGAGCAGGTCTCTCGATACGACGAGCACGTGAACGCCGTGCGCTTTGCACGGCACAAGGCCTACAGCGAGGACGTCGCTGATTCGATCCTTCGGTTGCAGCGCCGGGGAATGGCCGACCCCGAGCTCGACCCCGCCATCGCAGCCGCAGCACTCGGTGCCATGATGTCGCGCTTCGCGGAGATGTGGCTCGTCGAGGGCTTCCTGGAGTGCAGCTTTGACGACGCCGTCGAGCAGCTGTCCGCCGTCTTCGTGAACGCGCTGGGCGTGAAGGATGGGTCCGAGCCTTCGCAGCGTCGCCGCCCGAGAGGGAAGTAACTCGGCCCTGGGTCAGGCGTTTGACGGCGGAGGTGGACGCCCCGTCGAGACCGGTGGCCGAGCCCGCCGCTCTGGTGGCGGCGAAGGGCGGGCCCAGCGTGAGTCGTCGGGCGCTGGCGATCGAGCGGTCGAGGACCCAGCCCGGGTCCCGCTGCTGTTCGGCTCACGAGGTCCGTCGCCGTGGCCGCCGAGGAAGACCGCCCGGGCGATGTCGTCGCGCTCGAGGAGCTCGGTGGCGGCGCCCTCGAATCTGATCTCGCCCTTTTCCATGAACACGGCCCGCTCGCAGATCTCGCAGGCCACGCTGAGGCTCTGCTCGACGATGACGAGGGTGATGCCGGTGTCCCGGAGCGACCGGACGATGGCCATGAGCTCCTTGACCACCACGGGGGCGAGGCCGAGGGACAGCTCGTCGATGCAGAGGACCTTGGGGTCGAGGAGGAGCGCCTTGGCCAGGGCCAGCTGCTGCTGCTCGCCTCCCGACAGGGTGCCCGCCCGCCTCCTCAGGTAGCGCTGCAGTACCGGGAAGGTGTCGAGGACCTGGGCCGTGCGGGCCCGCACCGCCTTGCGGTCCCGGTGGATGGGCAGGGCCTGGATATCGAGGTTCTCCCGTACGGTGAGGTCGGGGAAGACGGCGTGGCCCCCGGAGATGAGGGCCAGGCCCCTCCCCACGAGACGCTCGGCCGGTGTGGTGGTGATGTCGCGGCCCTCGAAGGAGATGGCGCCCGCCGAGGGCCGCTCGAGGCCGCACAGCAGCCGCAGGAGGGTCGACTTCCCGGCCCCGTTGGTGCCGAGGAGGGCGAGCGCCTCGCCGTCGGCCACCTGCAGGGAGACGTCGAACAGGAC
>DASXYV010000528.1:0-2130 GCA_036502305.1 Acidimicrobiales bacterium | reverse complement strand
CGATGGACGCGCGCCGTCACGCATCAAGGACAAGTTCGGCGTCCTCCGGGCGGTTCCTGCCTGCCACGTGGTGGCTCGTCCCCCGCCCGCGGGCCCCACCGGTCGCGCCGGCCGTTAGCATCGCCGCAGATGCTCGAGGATGCCGGTCCCAGCCCGGGCGCCAGCCGGAGCCCTCCGTCGACCGCGGCCGAGCCGCGACCCGAGCCCAGCACCCAGACCCGAAGCGGGAGCACACTCCGCCGCCGCGGCGTCCTGCTGGCGCTTGGCGTCGCTGTGCTCGTCATGGTCGTCGCCGGGGTGGGCGTTGGCCTTACTCGCGGCGGGGGCGTCGGTGGAGGCTCCTCCCCCACCGGCTCCGTCCCGCCACCCGCGCTGGCGCCGCGGCCGGCGGGCCCCGACTTCGCACCCCTGCGGTCCACTGGCCAACCCCCAGCAGACGTCATGGACGCCCTGGTCGTCCCCGCTGGCGCCTCGGCGGTCACCCGGACGAACTACGACCGGCTCAACGGCCCCTACGACCGCGGCGTTGGCTTCAGCGTGACGGCCAACGCCGATGAGGTGCTGAACTTCTTCCAGTTCGAGCTGGCGGCCAACCACTGGTCGAACCGGACCGAGGCGCCGGCGCGGGGTGGCCCCGGCACGCAGGTTCTGGCCCGACACAAGAGCAGCGACGGCTTCTACTGGCAGGTCGGGGTGACCGTGAGGCCCGCATCCGGCCAAACGCCGGCCACCGCATCGACCGACCGGTTCGACATCCGCCTTCTCCAGAACGTCGAGGGCTGAGGCCCGTCCGGAGGCGGGCCCCGAGAGCCATGAGGAGACCAAGGGCACCGGCCCGACGCGGTCTAGGCCGCCGCATCCAGTGTGAAATAGCCCCTATTGCCCATCGACATCTGTACCTATGTTCCCGTACGCTGCGACATCGTGCAGCACCCCACCGGGGGGATACGGGGGGGAACAGCAGTCACTCGCTCGGGTGGTGGGGCAACGTGCGGGGGGAGACGACGGTGGCGGAGCTCCGCCACCGTCGTCCGCGTTCACGGACGTTCCCTGACCGACGCGGACCCGAGCATTCCCGGAAAACTTGATCAGATTACTCAGGAATGCTTGACTGCATGGAGTGCCCCCCGCCGACCTCGCCTCGCATCCCGCGCCGGGTCCGTCCTCGGCCGACGTGACAGGGCGCCCTGAGGGGACGGCGCACCTGCGGTCCGGCATCACGGTCTGGTTCACCGGCCTGCCCTCATCAGGAAAGACGACCATCGCCGGCGCCCTCGAGCGACGCCTCTTGGCAGACGGCTTCGCCGTCGAGGCCCTCGATGGCGACGTCATCCGCACCCACCTCACCCGCGACCTGGGGTTCTCCCGCGAGGATCGAGACGAGAACGTCCGTCGGGTGGGATTCGTGGCCGAGCTGCTCTCTCGCCACGGCGTCGTCGTGTTGTGCTCGCTGGTCTCGCCCTATCGCGCCGCCCGAGACGAGGTACGGGCGCGACACCGGGGACGGTTCTTCGAGGTCTACGTGTCGACGCCGCCCGAGGTGTGCGCCCAGCGCGACGTCAAGGGCCTGTACGCCCGCGCCCGCGCCGGAGAGGTGACGGGCATGACCGGGGTCGACGATCCCTACGAGCCCCCGCTGGCCCCCGAGCTCGAGATTCCTGCCCACCTCCGAACGCTGGAGGAGTCCGTGGAGACCGTATGGAACGCGCTGCACAGCTGACCATCTCGGGCGTCCGGCGCCGTCCCGCTGGCCTGGATGACCTCGACCTCGCCGACCTCAACGACCGGTTCGAGACCGCGGCGCCGGTCGAGGTGGTCAGGTGGGCGGTCGAGACCTTCGGTGCGGGCCTGTGCCTCAGCGCCTCGATGGCCGACGCCGTGCTCATCGACATCGCCACCAAGGTCGACCCGGACGTCGAGGTCGTCTTCCTCGACACGCAGTACCACTTCCCGGAGACGCTCACGACCCTCGATCGCATCTGGGACCGCTACAACCTCAATCTCCGGATCATGCGTCCCGACGTGCCGCTCGACGACCGCTGGCGCACCGACGTCGACGCCTGCTGTGGCGTCCGCCGGGTTGACCAGCTCGACAAGGCCCTCGACGGCAAGTCGGCGTGGATGAGCGGC
>DASXYV010000527.1:0-3826 GCA_036502305.1 Acidimicrobiales bacterium | reverse complement strand
CCCGGCACCTCGTCGGTCGCCCACCTGGAGGAGAACATCGCGGCCGCCTCGCTCCGGCTCAGCCAGGCCGAGGTGGACGAGCTCGGGCTCTGACTCCGGCCCGGACGACGGAATGCGGGGCATCGCCGCTGCGTTTGCTTGAACGTACAACTAAAGGAGGACGCGATGCCGGCCACGACTGTCGATGATGTGCTGGCCCTGCCGCGACTGGCGGAGCCGGACCCGGCGACGGTGGCCGACCGCCCGGTGGTATCGGTGACGAGCGCCCCCTCCGGCCTGGAAGGTGAGGGCTTCCCGGTACGGCGGGCGTTCGCTGGCGTCGACCACCGTGACCTCGACCCATTCGTCCACATGGACCAGATGGGCGAAGTGGAGTACGCCCCGGGTGAGCCCAAGGGAACGCCGTGGCACCCCCACCGGGGGTTCGAGACGGTCACCTACATGATCGACGGCACCTTCCAGCATCAGGACTCGACGGGCGGGGGCGGCCTCATCACCGACGGAGCGACGCAATGGATGACCGCCGGCGCCGGCATCCTGCACATCGAGACACCCCCCGAGCGCCTGGTCGCGTCCGGTGGGCTCTTCCACGGCATCCAGCTCTGGGTGAACCTCCCCAGCGCCGAGAAGTGGGTGCCCCCGCGCTATCAGGACCTCGGATCCGACCGGGTGGTGCTGCTGTCGTCCGCGGACGGCGGCGCCCTCGTCCGCGTGATCGCCGGTGACGAGGGCGGGCACCGCGGTCCGGGTGCCACCCACACGCCGATCACGCTGGTGCACGCCACCCTCAGCCCCGGAGCGCAGCTCAGGATGCCCTGGCCGGAGGACTTCAACGCGTTGGTCTACGTTCTCGCCGGACGGGGCACGGTAGGTGCGAATCGGCGGCCGTTCGCGGCCGGACAGCTCGCCGTGTTGGGCGCAGGCGGCGCGTTCACGGTCGCGGCCGCTGAAGACCAGGAGAGCCGGGCGCCCAATCTCGAGGTGCTGCTCCTCGGCGGTCGGCCCATCCGGGAGCCCGTCGCCTGGGCCGGACCGTTCGTGATGAACACCCGGGCCGAGATCGTCCGCGCCTTCGAGGACTTCCAGAGCGGACGCATGGGCACCATCCCGGCGACCGCGCCGGACCGGTAAGCGGCCTCGCCGGGGTCAGGCCCCGGCGTGCGCGACCCTCCACCACGCCGCTTCCTCCTCACCGAGGGGAGTCGACGGCGGGCCGTCGGTGGGCCAGAGCTCCTCGGCGATGCGGCGCCAGTTGGCCGCCGCCTCGAGCCGCCCGAGTATGGCGAGCAGGCCGAAGTTGATGCGCTGGAGGATGAGGAACGCCGGTGGCATTCCCGCCCACTTGATGACGTCACCGTCGGTGGCCCGACCGACCAGGTAGCGCCGTGAGACCTGGCTGGCATAGTCGGCCGTGATGGTGGTGACTTCGTCGCGCCGGATCGGCCCCCAGAAGACCTCGAAGAACTCGGCGACACGCTCGTCAGGGACCGGCGCGCCGGGCGTGATGAAGCCGGCTCGCTCGACCGCCCGCCTGAGGCGGGCGACATCCGGCTCTATGACGGCCGTCTGGATGATCTCGAACAACGACGCCGTGTCGGCCGGCGAGAACCGCTTGACCAGGCCGAAGTCGAGGAACGTCACCCGTCCTCCGGGTCGGAAGAGGTAGTTGCCGGGATGCGGGTCCCCGTTGAACGCCCGCATGCGGTAGAGGCTCCGGAACACGAAGCGGAAGATCGTCTCCGCTGCCAGATCGCGTTCTCCCTGCTCCCACCCCTCCATCTCCGAGAACCGGGCCCCTTCTGCGAGCTCGGTGGTCAGGACCCGCCTGCCGCACAGCTCGGTGACGACCTCAGGAATGTGGATGAACGGGTGCGCCCGGTACCAGTCGGCGAAGGCGCGCTGGCTCGACGCCTCCAGCTCGTAGTCGAGCTCCTCGGTCAGTCTCGCCCGCAGCTCGTCCGCCACGGCCCGCACATCCAGTCCGGAGAAGAGCATCGGGAGCCCCAGCGACGCCAGATCGAGGTTGTCGAGGTCGGCCCGGATGGCGTCCTCGATACCGGGGTACTGGACCTTCACCGCGACCGCCCGGTGATCGGCGGTGATGGCCCGGTGGACCTGGCCGATGGAGGCGGCGGCGATCGGCACCGGGTCCCACTCGCTGAACAGGCGGGCGAGCGGCGCTCCCAGATCGGCCTCGACGACGCCGGTGGCCAGCTCGGCGCTCATGGGCGGCGCGTCCTGCTGGAGCTGGGCGAGGGCGTCGCGCGCCGACTCCGGCATGGCGGTGTCGAGGAAGCTCGCCAGCTGGCCAAGCTTCATCAACGCGCCCTTCATGTTCCCGAGGGTCGTCGCCACCTGCTCGGCGGTTCGCAGCTCGAGCTCCGCGTCGAGCGCCTCCCGCCGCTCGGCTGAAGCGAAGACCCGTCGAGCCCGGTTGGCCGCCGCGCCCGCGCCCACCTGGGATGCCAGCCTGGCCAGCTCGCCGGTGCGGGCCACCTGACTGGTGGAGCCCACCGGCGCCGGGGTCCGGCGCCGGTGGGTGCGGCGACGGGCCACGACAACGCCTGTCACCGCCGTGACCACCGCGGCGCAGAGCGCAGCCCCCACAGCAGGTGACCGGACGCCCGCGCCGGGCCACGTTCTCTCAGTCACGCGCAGTTGCAGGTCGACCGCTAACCGAGCGGCAGCTGGCTGCCGTTGAAGCTCTGGGTACCCGTGGCCAGCTGGACGGCACCGAAGGAGCTGTGGGCGTGAAGATAGGTCAGCTCCCGCCCGAGGTCGCCGACGCCGTTGGTGACGCCGCCGGGAACGCCCACGTCGAGGGTGCTCAGGATGCCGAGGGCGTTGCCATTGGCGTCGAGGAAGGCGCTCCCCGAGTCACCTGGGATCCCGGGGGTCACGGTGAAGACCGTGTGGCTCCAGCCTCCGCCGGTGTCACCCTCGCTGACGCCCAGCTTGGGGCTGAGCTGGGTAACGCCCAGGCGGAGCTCCGAGTTGCCATAGCTGTAGACGTTGTCGAGGTTGGCGGTGCCCGAAGTGTTGAGACCAACCGGTCCGCCCCAGTGCGGTATCGACGGGTTCACGCTGGCCACGTCGGCCGGGTCGACCTGGACCAGGGCCAGATCGTTGAACGCGCACGTGTTGGCGTCCGTCTCGTGGAGGCTCTGCATCGTGATCCAGGAGTTGTACACGAGGGTCCCGGGCTTGGAGGCACCGGTGATCGTAACCGGGGTCCCGATGGGCAGCGATTGCGTGGTGCAGCCGTTGGTGGCCGTGTTGCCGCCCGTGCTCGAGCAGTGGGCGGCCTGCCCGATGTACACGTTCGAGCCGTCGGTATAGATGAAGTTCGCCGTGCACTGGGCGCCGCTGGTGATCAGCTGCACCCCGGGATGAACCGTCGCCGTCGAAGCCGCCGCCCAGGTGGGGGCGGCACCGGCGGTGGCCGTCGGGACCAGGACCGAGAACGGGACGAGGAGCCCGGCCAGGACGGCGAGGCGACGGAGTAGGTGCTGCAGCGCAGGGGTGCTCATGCTCACTATCTTCTCCCTCCAGCGACACACCCCCTTCCTCGCTCCCCGACCCGGCCCGCCCCGTCGGAACGGCTGTATGCGTTCGCTCGGCTGGGGCGCCATGATGGGGACGTGGGCCTGATCGCGGCGACAGGGTCACCCTGGTCCTGGCACCTCCACCCGGTGGGGTGGGTTGTCGTCCTGGGCAGTGCCGCGGGGTACGTCTACCTCCTGCGCTCCTGGGGCGACGCCGCGCGGTCGACGGCCGGCCCGGGAGGTCGGCCCAACGAGACCGCCGGCCGTCGGGAGGGAGCGAC
>DASXYV010000526.1:0-6130 GCA_036502305.1 Acidimicrobiales bacterium | reverse complement strand
GCTCCAGGAGTCGAAGTTGCACAACCTCCCCAATGGCGATCTGGATTCCGTCGGGCTGTTCCAGCAGCGCCCGTCCCAGGGCTGGGGCCCCGCCTCCCAGCTCATCGTCCCCAGCTACGCGGCGTCGGCCTTCTACCGGGCCCTCGTGCAGGTCCCGGGATGGGCGTCGCTGCCGGTCACAGAGGCCGCCCAGCGGGTGCAGCACAGTGCCGCCCCGGACGCCTACGCCGTGTGGGAGCCCGAGGCGCGTGACCTGGCCCAGGTGCTGACCGGCGAGGTGCCCGCCGGGCTCACCTGCCAGTTCTCGACGCCGACCAAGACCAGCGGGTCCAGCACCCTGACCGACGCGATGGCGACCCAGCTCGGCTCTCCCGCGCTGGGCGCCGACTTGTCGCCGGCTCGGGGCTGGACGGTGGCGAGCTGGCTGGTGGCCAACGCCTACGCCTACCGCATCACGGCGGTGAGCTTCGCCGGGCTGCAGTGGACGCCCTCGTCGGGCAAATGGGCATCGAAGCCCCCGGTGCAGCAGCAGGTGCAACTGACCCGGGCCGGGTCCACCGGGGCAGGTACCTAGGGCCGGCTGGCCCCCACGAGGTCGGAACGGATGGGATTGATGCTCACGACCGTGCCGGAGTCCTCAGCCTCGATCATCCGGCCGGGGCTCACGTAGATGGTCACATGTCCGATGTTGCTGGTGCTCGACCCGAAGTACAGCAGGTCGCCGGGTTGCAGGCTTGACAGCGCCACGTGCGGTGTCGACTGGTATTGACCGGTGGCGGTGTGGGGTAGGGAGACGCCAGCGGCCCGCCATGCCCACATGGTCAACCCCGAGCAGTCGAAGCTGTTGGGCCCGGCACCGGCGTAGCGGTAGGGCTTGCCCTGCTCGGCCTCGGCGGCGGCGAGGGCCCGCTGACCCGGTCCCGCATCAGCCGGGGGGGCGGCGACCGGCGGTCTGGAGGCCGGTCGGGGGATCGAAGGTCGGGCGTTGGCCGCCCTGAGCCAAGCGGCGGCCTGCTGGAGGCGCTTGGCCTCGGCCTGGTCGGCGGCGGCTGCCAATCGCTGCTGGAGCTGGGCCAGGGCCGCCTGCTCGGAGGAGATGCCGGGGGTCAGCGACGACGAGGTCGCCGAGCTCGCCTGCGCCACCAATCGAGACTGGGCAGCAGCGTGGAGGTTGCTGGCCCCTCGTCCTGGGTGAAGTCCTGCGACCAGGGCCGAAAGGACGAGGGCGATCGCCGCCATGGTGCCGATGAGATATCGGTTGGGCCATGTCACGCGCTCGGACCCCGCTTCGAGCTCGTCGTGAGTGGCGGAGCCCCAGGCCTCCCCAGCCGCCACCGCATGAACGATAGCAAGAGTAACGAGCGACAGGGCCCCGATGCCAAACGGCGAGTGCGCCTCCCGGAGCGTCGTCCCACCCGAGCCGGGGGTAGGTTGCGACCAGGGCCCCGACGGGGCGGCACCGAGGACGGCAGGAGGAACAGATGGCAGGCAACAGCTTTGGCGCCCGGTCCTCGCTCGAGGTAGGTGACCGCACCTTCGAGGTGTTTCGGCTCGACGCCCTCCAGGAGGGCTTCGACGTGGCCCGCCTCCCGTACTCGATCAAGATCCTCCTCGAGAACGTGCTCCGGCACGAGGACGGCGTGAACGTCCGGGCCGACGACGTCGAGGCCCTGGCCAGGTGGGATGCGACCGCCACACCGACCAGGGAGATCGCCTTCGCCCCGGCCCGCATCCTCATGCAGGACTTCACGGGCGTCCCGGCGATCGTCGACCTGGCAGCGATGCGAGACGCCGTCGCCGATATGGGGGGAGATCCCGACCGCATCAACCCGCTCGTCCCGGCGGAGCTCGTCATCGACCATTCGGTCGTAGCCGACGTCTACGGCGTGCCCGAGGCATTTCGTCGCAACGCCGACCTGGAGTTCGAGCGCAACCGCGAGCGCTACCAGTTCCTGCGCTGGGGCCAGACGGCCTTCGCCAACATGCGCATCGTGCCCCCGGACACCGGCATCTGCCACCAGGTGAACCTCGAGTACCTGGCTCGCGTCGTCTTCAGCAACGACGCCGGGCAGGCCTATCCGGACACCCTCCTCGGGACCGACTCCCACACCCCGATGGTCAACGGGCTCGGCGTGCTGGGCTGGGGCGTCGGGGGCATCGAGGCCGAGGCCGCCATGCTGGGCCAGCCCGTGTCCATGCTGATGCCCCAGGTGGTGGGGTTCAGGCTCTTCGGGACGCTGCCCGAGGCGGTGACCGCCACCGACCTGGTGCTCACCGTCACCGAGATCCTCCGCCAACGCGGCGTTGTGGGGAAGTTCGTCGAGTTCTACGGCCCCGGCGTCGGTGCCGTCCCCCTCGAGAACCGGGCCACGATCGGGAACATGTCTCCCGAGTACGGCTCCACGTGCTCGATCTTCCCCATCGACGACGAGACGCTGCGCTACCTGGAGCTCACGGGGCGGCCAGCGCAGCTGCTCGCCCTCGTCGAGTCCTATGCCAAGGAGCAGGGACTGTTCCACGATCCCCACGACGATCCCGTCTACTCCGAGACGGTCGAGCTCGATCTCTCCACGGTCGAGCCGAGCATCGCCGGCCCGACCCGCCCCCAGGACCGGGTCGCCCTGTCCTCGGCGAAGGGATCGTTCCGAGCGGCGCTGTCCGAGATGCTGGGCGAGGAGCCCAGCCCCGATCCGGGCCCCAACGGCGTCCCCAACCACGTCGCCGAGTCCGGCGTCGATGCCGCGTCGGCCTTCTCCTTCCCGGCCAGCGATCCCTCCGAGGCCATCGCGGGCGACGTGAGCTCGGCCGAGGGCAGCGCCCCGTACGCCCCCGCGAGTGGCGGCGGACAGGGAGCCGTGGCGGCTCGTTCCGAGGTCCAGGTGCCGGTCCGCCTCGCAGACGGGCGAGAGATCGCGCTCGACCACGGGCACGCCGTCATCGCCGCCATCACCAGCTGCACCAACACGTCCAACCCACAGGTGATGGTGGCCGCCGCCCTCCTGGCCCGAAAGGCCGTCGAGCGGGGGGTCGGCTCCAAGCCGTGGGTCAAGACGTCGCTCGCCCCGGGCTCGAAGGTGGTGATGGACTACTACGAGCAGGCCGGCCTGACGCCATACCTGGAGAAGCTGGGCTTCAACCTGGTTGGCTTCGGCTGCACGACGTGCATCGGCAACTCCGGGCCTCTGGCTCCCGAGATCGCCGCCGCGGTCGACGACTCGGACCTGGTCGTGTGCTCGGTGCTCTCCGGCAATCGCAATTTCGAGGGACGCATCCACCCGCAGTGCCGCATGAACTACCTGGCCTCGCCGCCGCTCGTCGTCGCCTATGCGCTGGCCGGCACCATGGACATCGACTTCGCGTCGGAGCCGCTCGGGCAGGACGAGAGCGGTCGCCCCGTCTACCTACGGGACGTCTGGCCGTCGGTGCAGGAGGTCGAGGAGGTGATCCGGGCCACCGTGCGCTCGGAGATGTTCCGCGCCAGCTACGAGGCCGTGTTCGACGGCGACGAGCGCTGGGTCTCCCTGCCCGTTCCCGCCGGGCGGAGCTACGACTGGGACGACTCGTCGACCTACGTGCACAAGCCGCCCTTCTTCGAGTCCATGCCGCGCGACGTGCCTCCCATGGCCGACATCACGGGGGCGCGCGTGCTGGCCCTCCTCGGGGACAGCGTCACGACGGATCACATCTCTCCCGCCGGTGTCATCCGCAGGGACAGCCCGGCCGGCCGGTGGCTCATCGAGCGCGGCGTCGAACCCGCCGACTTCAACTCCTACGGCGCTCGTCGCGGCAACCACGAGGTCATGATCCGGGGCACGTTCGCCAACATCCGGCTGCGCAACCAGCTGGCCCCCGGCACCGAAGGCGGGGTGACGATCCATCTCCCGGACGGGGAGCAGATGACGATCTACGACGCGGCCATGCGCTATGCCGACGAGAGCGTCCCCCTCGTCGTCCTAGCCGGGAAGGACTACGGATCGGGCTCCTCCAGGGACTGGGCGGCCAAGGGAACGGCCCTGCTCGGGGTGCGGGCGGTGCTGGCGGCCAGCTTCGAGCGCATCCACCGCTCGAACCTCATCGGCATGGGCGTGCTGCCCCTTCAGCTACCCGATGGCCAGTCGGTCGCCAGCCTTGGGCTGACGGGTCACGAGGTGATCAACGTCGTGGGGCTGGCCGGGCTCGGCCCCGACGACCCGATCCCCCGGGAGCTCACCGTGCGGGCGGACGACACCGAGCTCCGGGCCCGGGTGCGCATCGACACGCCGAAGGAGGCGGACTACTTCCGAAACGGCGGCATCCTCCACTACGTGCTGCGTCAGCCGTGACGGTCGCGCTCCGCCGCTACAGCTGACGCCAGTAGACGAGGGCGTCCTCGCCGTCGACCGCCGACGGTACGCGGCCGACAGCGGAGAACCCCAGGGACTCGTACAAACGGCGAGCCGGGTTGGACTCGAACACGAGGTTGAACAGCAAGGCGTCGAAGCCGAGCCGACGGGCCTCGGTCATGGAGTGCTCGACGAGTGCCCGGCCGATCCCGGTGCCCCGGTGCTCGGCGACCACGAAGTAACCGCCGTTGGCGATGTGGGCGGCCCGTCCCACGAAGTTGGCCTTCACGAAGTAGGCGCCCACCAGCTCGCCGCGTTCTCGCGCCACCACCACGGCGGCGGAGTGAGCCAACCAGTAGTCGTCGAACTCGCCTCGATCGAGCGGAGGTTGCTGTGGGAAGCCTTCCCTTGCGTCCACGATCCGGGCGAAGGCGACGAAGAGCTCGTCATGATCGCCGGCGGTGGCGACGGCGAGATCCACCGCGGCGAACGGTAGCCCCTATCCGGCCCCGCCCCGGTCGAACAGGTGTCGGGCCGCCCGCCCCGTGCGGGCCGCCCGAGCCGGCAGCTCGGCCCATCCTGCGGCGGCCAGGGCGGCGCGTGCCGCGTTGGCGCCGGGGGCCCCGTGCACGCCGCCGCCCGGGTGGGCCGAGGACGAGGCCAGGAAGAGGCCGCTGACCGGTGTCTCCGGCCGCGCCATGCCGGGCGTGGGTCGAAATACCAGCTGCTGGTGCAATTGCGCCGTGCCCCCGTTGATGGCCCCACCCCGAAGATTGGCGTCGGCCGCCTCCATGCCGGCCGGACCTGCGACGTGTCGCCCCCGGACCAGGCCCCGGAAGCCCGGAGCCAGCGCCTCGACCTGCGCCTCCATGCGGTCGGCGAACGCATCCAGCTCCACCGGCGTCCAGGCGCCGGTCAGCTCGCCGCCGGCGTCGCCGCGGATCCGGCGTGGCACGTGGGTGTACGCCCAGGCCGTGGCCGTCCCCGGTGGGCAGCGCGTGGGATCGGCCAGGCTCTGCTGACCGAACAGGAGGAAGGGCTCGGCCGGCACCAGGCTCTTGGCCAGATCGGCCGACCACTGCGTCAGCTGGTCCATGCTGTCAGCCACGTGGACAGTGCCGGCGCGCCGGGCTGGCTCCGCCTCCCACGGCACCGGCTGGTCGAGGGCCCAGTCGACCTTGATCGTCGAGGGATCCCACTGGAAGCGCCTGATGTCGTCGAGGACCCGGGACGGCAGGTGCTCGGGCTCGAGCAGGTCCAGGTAGAGCGTCGGGGCGTCGACGTCGGCCAGGATCGCCCGCGTGGCGACGATCTCGCCGCCGCCGGCGAGCACGACGCCGCGGGCCCGGCCGTTGCGCACGACGATGCCCCTGACACGGGTGTCGCACGCGATCGTGCCCCCGCGGCCGTCCAATCGTCGTACCAGCGACTGCGCCAGCTGCGCCGCGCCGCCCTCGGGGACCGGGAAGCCCACCTGCTGGGCGAGGCACGCCAGCAACCAGCCGAAGAACCCGCCGAGCGCCGCCTCCGGGCTGAAGTCGGCGTGAAGGGCGTTTCCGGCCAGCAACAGCCCCCCGCCAGCGCCGGTGAACTCCTCCTCGGCCAGCCGGCGCACCGGCAGCGTGGCGAAGCGGGCGAAGCGCAGCAGCCCGGTCGCCCCCAGCGTCGTCGCCAGCCGCAGGCCGTGGCGCACGGGCGGGAACGTCGAGAGCAATGAGCCCAGAAGCGGCTCATGAACCCGCTCCCACTGCCCATAGAGTCGCCGCCAACCGTCCCCATCTCCGGGTTGGTACGAGTCGATGGATGCG
>DASXYV010000525.1:0-6152 GCA_036502305.1 Acidimicrobiales bacterium | reverse complement strand
CCATTGGGCCTCGACGATCTCCTCGGCCGGGAAGGTCGAGCTGCCGATGGCCCGCACCTTGCCGGAATGGACGAGGTCCGAGAGGGCCGAGAGCGTCTCGTCGACGTCACACGACGGGTCGGGGCGGTGGGCCTGGTACAGATCGATCCAATCGGTACCCAGGCGACGGAGGCTGTTCTCGCACTCCTGCACGATCCAGCGCCGCGAGTTCCCCCGCTGATTGACGTCCTCGCCCATTGGAGCGTGGAACTTGGTGGCCAGCACGACGTCGTCGCGTCGTCCGGCGAGGGCCTTGCCGACGATCTGCTCGGACTCCCCGTTGGAGTAGATGTCGGCGGTGTCGACGAAATTGACGCCAGCATCGAGCGCGGCGTGGATGATTCGGATCGATTCGCCGTGGTCGGGGTTTCCCCAGGCCCCGAGCATCATGGCCCCGAGGCAGAGGGGGCTGACCCTGATGCCCGTGCCGCCGAGCGTGCGGTGGTCCATGGTGCTCCTTCCGACGGTGGCCGGTCCCGCTCAGGCGGGCGCGGTGGAGTGTGCCTCTGATTCGATCACATACACCAGCCCGTCGTGGCCCTCGTAGCGGTGGGCCTCGCCTGCCAGCCGTAGGTGCTCGAGGTGGGCATAGGTCTCGCTCTCGGCCATGTGACCCCAACGCTCCCGGCGAAACAGCTCGTGGGAGAAGTCGGTCACCGTCGCCGGCCCGAGGGCGGCGGCGATGGCGCGGACACGGTCGAGGCGCTCGACGTGATGGGCCTTGATCGCCGCGATCCTGGCGTCCAGGTCACCGAACGGATGGCCGTGGGCGGGGAGGACATCCGTGATCTCACCCAGGGCTGCCACCTTGTCGAGAGAGGCGACGAAGTCGGCCAGCGGGTCACGGCCGGACCCGATGCCGGCAACGTGCGGCGTGATGGTGGGCAGCACGTGGTCACCGGACAGCAGGACATTTCGCTCGGGGTCGTACAGGCAGAGGTGGTCGAGGGTGTGACCGGGGGAGTGCACGGCCACCCACTCCCGGCCGGCGAGCCGCAGGACGTCACCGTCGCGGACACGTCGGGTGGGTCGGGGCGAGACATAACCGGGTACCAGGCGAGTGCGCATGATCCGGAAGGCCAGGCGCTGGCGCCACGGTGGCTTGAACTTTCGGCCCCCCCACGGCACAGGCTCGCCCCAGGGGTTCGTCTCCGAGTCCTCCGACCTGTGTGCATCGCCGTCTGCATCTGTCTCGTCGCGACGGCCTCCCGGGCCGTCGTCGGTGCACGGCTCCGCCTCGGAACCGCTCGACCATGTGCGAAAGCTGGCGTGCGACACCAGCTCCGCCTCCGCTACCTGCGCAAGGCGCCCCGCCCCCCCGAAGTGATCGGGATGGGAGTGGGTGACGATGACCGTGTGCACGTCCTTGATCCGGAGCTCGGCCGCTCGTAGCCGGTGGGTGAGCGCCCGCCAGTTCGACGGTCCCGGTACACCCGGATCCACGATCGCCGCGCCGCGCTGGTCGACGAGCGCATAGCAGTTGACGTGGCCCAGCCCCGGCATGCGGATGGGAAGCTGCATGCGGAGCACGTTCGGGGCCACCTCGGTGACCGTCTCGGCGGCCGGCTCCTGCTCCTGCTTGGGGGCTCGCTCCATGACCACACCCTAGTGGCTCGACGGCTCTCGCTTGACTGGGCGGTCAAGAGAGTCGCGCCCCTCAGGTCGGGCGGAAAATGGCCACGCGGTAGTAGGCCAGCTCGGCCACGCTCTCCCTGATGTCCTCCAGGGCCCGGTGCCCCGAGGCCTTCTCCGGGGCACCAGCGAAGGCATCCGGGTACCAGCGCCGGCACAGCTCCTTCACCGTTGACACGTCGATGGAGCGGTAGTGGAGGTGGTTGTCGATGGCCGGGAGGTAGGCGGCCAGGAACCTTCGGTCGGTGCCGATCGAGTTGCCGCAGAGGGGAGCGGTGCCGGGCTCGGGCACGTGGCGGCGGATGAACTCGAGCGTCCGGGCGCCGGCCTCCTCGAGGGTGACCGACGAGGCCTCGATCTCGGCCCGCAGCCCGCTGCGCTCGTGCATGCTCCGGACGGGCTCCTCCATCGCCGCCAGGGCCTCCGGTGACGCCGCCACGACCAGGTCAGGACCCTCCTCGACTACCGCCAGCTGGTCGTCGGTGACTAGAGTGGCGATCTCTACTATGACGTGGCGGGTCGGGTCCAGACCCGTCATCTCCAGGTCCATCCACACCAACACGGCCGCATCGTAGGTCGAGGATCCAGACTCGTGGTTTGCTGGGGCGTGCCGCGGGTAGCGTGGTGCGACTGGGGGCGATCGCGGGAGCCGGCGCCGGAGGCCGGCTCGAGAGCACAGGCTGACAGCGATTCGACAACATGAGAGGACGACCGAGAGCCGATGACCGAGCAAGCTGCCGAGCGACCCCGGTTCGCCATCGTGATGCGGGGCTACGACCGGGATCAGGTCGATGCATACCTGGCTGAGTACGAGCGATGGGCTGGTGATGCCCAGTCGCACATAGAGGCGGGGGAGGCCCGCCTGGCCGCTGCGGCGCGCCGGGTGCAAAGCCTCGAGTCCAAGGTTGCCGACCTCGAGGAACGCTCTGGCGACACCCTGCCGCCCTCGGTCCGGTCGCTGGGCGAACGGGCCGAGCAGATCCTGCGAGACGCCTGGGACGCCGCCCAGGAGCTGCGTGGCAACATCGTGTCCGAGGCCGAGGAGGAGCGGGAGAAGTCACGCCACGCCTCCGACGAGCTCGTCGCCGCGGCCGAGGGGCAGGCGGCCGAGATCGCCGAGGACGCCCGCCACCAGCGGGACGAGGCCGGCCAAGAGGTCGACCGGGCCCGCAAGCAGGTCGAGCAGTTCATCAAGGAGGCCGAGGAGGGAGCCGAGGAGCGGGCCCAGGCGGTCTGGGACGAAGCCCAGGTTCAGCTGTCAGAGGCACGCAAGGAGCTGGATCGCCTCGAGGAGCAGCGCCGGGCCACGCTCGGCGAGCTGGCGCGGCTGCGCGAGCTGCTCGAGGGTGTGATCGGCGGCGGCAACGGCCCGCGCGGTCCAGGTGAGACGGTTCCGCCGGGCGGCGATGCCGATGACCAGGCGGATGCGACGAAGGAGACGGCGCGCGTCGAGCGCGACCCCGCGGCCGACGAGAGCCGTGAGGTCGACGGGGGAGGCACGACGAAGCGGATCCAGCGGGTGTCCGACGACACGGCCGAGCAGGCCGCGCCCCGTCAGCGCCGGCCAAACGGGGGTCGCCGCCCCGCGACCAAGAGCGCCTGAGGCCGGCGCCCGGCCGGCCGCAAGCCGGCGGCGGTGGCCGAGGTGGGCGGCGGTAGGGTCGGGGCGTGATCGACGTGGCCGTCAGGCGGCTCGACCCTGCGCTCCCCCTTCCCGCCTACGCCCGGACCGGCGATGCCGGCGCCGACCTCGTGGCCCGCGAGGACGCCACCCTGCGCTCCGGCGGGGGCCGCGCCCTGGTGCCGACAGGCGTCGCCGTGGCCATTCCCGACGGCTATGCGGGGTTCGTCCAGCCCCGCAGCGGGCTCGCCCTCACCCACGGGGTGACCTGCCTCAACACCCCGGGATTGATCGACGCCGGCTACCGCGACGAGATCCGGGTCCTGCTCGTCAACACCGACCCCAGCACCGTCTACCGGGTGCGCCGTGGTGACCGAATCGCCCAGCTGGTGATCCAGCGGGTAGAGGCGGCGGGGTTCCGGCCGGTGGAGGAGTTGCCGCAGAGCCAGCGCGGCACGGGTGGCTTCGGCCACACGGGCCGCTGAGGATCCGAGGAGCGCATCGTGCCCGAGCTCCCCGAAGTCGAGTCCCTCGTCCAGTTCCTGGACGGCCGCCTCCGGGGCCAGACGATCGCCAAGGTCGAGCTCGGCGCCATCTCGGCTCTGAAGACCTTCGCCCCGCCGCTCGACGCGCTCAATGGGCGCGACATCGCGGGGGTCGGTCGGCGCGGCAAGTACCTGCTGTTCGAGACCGCTTCGGCGGGCCCCTCCGACTCGCTCTGGCTGGTGCTGCACCTGGCTCGGGGCGGATGGCTGCGATGGCGCGACGAGCTGCCGACGTCGTTGGTCAAGCCCGGGAAGGGCCCGCTGGCCCTGCGGACTCGGCTCACTTCTGGCGCCGGCTTCGAGGTGACCGAAGCGGGCACGGAGAAGCGGCTTGCGATCTGGGTCGTGCGGTCCCCCAAGGAGGTCGAGCCAATGGCTCGCCTGGGCCCTGACGCCCTCGACCCTGCCTTCGACGTTGGCGCCCTGGAAACGGCCCTGGCGAAGGGAACGACGCTCAAGGGCGCCCTCACGGACCAGGAGGCCATCGCCGGGATTGGCAACGCCTACTCGGACGAGGTGCTGCACGCAGCCCAGCTGTCGCCGTTCAAGCCGGCGGCCAAGCTCACACGACCGGAGCTGCAGCGGCTGTTCGACGCATTGGTGCACGTGCTGACCGAGGCGGTCGAGCGATCGTCGGGCCTGCCGGCAGCGGGGCTCAAGGCCGAGAAGCGGGGGGGTATGCGGGTCCACGGCCGTACCGGCGAGCCATGCCCGGTCTGCGGCGACCGTGTCCGGCAGGTGGCGTTTGCCACCAAATCGCTGCAGTACTGCCCGACGTGCCAGACCGGCGGCCGGCCGCTCGCAGATCGCAGGCTCTCCCGCTTGCTCAAGTAAGATCCGGAAGCTGCGATCCAGTTTGGGGGAGGTTGACCGGTATGCAGCGCCTCAGCGGCCTCGATGCCACCTTCTTGTACATGGAGACGCCACATATGCACATGCATGTGGCGTCGACGTGCGTCTTCGATCCGACCGACGTGCCAGGCGGGTACTCGTTCGACAGGGTGCGCGCCATGGTGGAGAACCGGCTCCCGTTGGTGCCGCCGTTCCGGCGTCGGCTCGTGCCGGTGCCGTTCGCCCTCCACCATCCGCTGTGGATCGAGGACCCCGACTTCGACCTCGACTACCACCTTCGCAGGGCGTGCCTGCCGTCTCCGGGCGGGCATCGGGAGCTCGCCGACTTCGCCGCCGATTTCGTCGGCAGACCACTCGACCGGAGCCGGCCTCTGTGGGAGATGTATGTCGTCGAGGGCCTCGAAGGCGGCTTGGTCTCGGTCATCACGAAGACCCACCACGCCGCCATCGACGGCGTGTCGGGCGAGGAGCTGACGGTCAACCTGCTCGATCTGCAGCCCGAGCCCGTCGTCGTACCGCCCCCGGACCCTGCGTGGCACGCTGACAAGATCCCGAGCGACTTCGAGCTGGTGGGCTGGGCGCTCTATTCGCTGTCCCGTCAGCCTCTGGCGGCAGCAAAGGCGGTACGTCGCACCATCACCACCGCCCTCAACCTGCGCCGTCGGAACCGCCTGCCCGGCGCCGCGCCTCCGCCCGCGCCCTTCAGTGCTCCCCGGACGTCCTTGAACACCGCCATCACGCCCCATCGACGGTTCGCCTTCGCCGAGGTGTCCCTCGACGACGTGAAGATGGTGAAGAACGCCCTCGGGGGGACCGTCAACGACGTCGTGCTGGCGGTCTGCTCCGGCGCCCTGCGGCGCTATCTGTCCGAGCGGGGAGAGGAGCCCGAGTCGTCGCTGGTGGCCATGGTGCCGATCTCGGTGCGGACCAAGGGCGAGCGGGGCTCGCTGGGCAACCAGGTGACGGCCATGCTGGTCTCGCTGGCCAGCAGCATCGAGGACCCCGTGGAGCGCCTGCACGCCATCAGCAGCGGGGTCACCCTGGCCAAGGACCAGGAGAAGGCCATCGGCGCCGACACGCTCACCAACTGGGCGGAGTTCGCGGCGCCGGCGGTGGCCGCCCGGGCGGCGCGACTCGTCTCGAACATGCGGGTCTTCGATCGGGTCAGGCCGTTGTTCAACGTGGTGATCTCCAACGTGCCCGGTCCCAACGTGCCCCTGTACTCGGTAGGTGCCCGCATGGTGGCGATCTACCCGATGGGACCGGTGGCCGAGGGCGTCGGGCTCAACATCACGGTGATGAGCTACATGGGCTCGATGTACTTCGGTCTCGTCGCCGGCAGAGAAGCCGTTCCCGCCATCGACGCCATTTCCCGCCACATCGTCGACGCTCTGGAGGAGCTCAAGAAGCCTGCCGACCGGGCCATGGCCGCCGTCAACCGGCCAGCTCGGGCGCCCCGGCGG
>DASXYV010000524.1:0-1900 GCA_036502305.1 Acidimicrobiales bacterium | reverse complement strand
GGGCGGCCCGGGAGGCCGGCCCAACGACAAGGGCGGCCCGGGAGGCCGGCCCCGAGACGGGGCCGGCAGGCGACCTCTGAACAGGCGGTCAGATGTCGCTCATCAGCTTGAAGGCCTCGGCGGCGCTGAACCCGGCGCGCTGGCCGTCATCGGCGAGCCGTCGGAGCACGCGATCACGAAATCGCGCCATCTCCTCGCGGGATGTCGACTCTTCGATGCGCATGGTCGAGCGAAACTGGCTTCGATGGGCGACCAGGGCCTCCAGCTTGGCGTCCACGAAGCCAGAGACGTCTTCGAGGTGGTCCGCCTCGTCGGCCTCCCACAGCAACAGCGCCGACGGACGGTGCGGTGGCTCGTCCTGCTCGGGGAAGAAGTGCGGGTCGCGCGCCGCCACGATGGCATCGGTGAGGAGGAACCCGGCGTTGCGGTGGTCGGGATGGAGGCGGTAGCGCTTCCAGGGATCATGACCGAGCACGACATCGGGCCGGATGATGCGGATCCACGAGCAGAGCTGCCACCGTTGGCGAAGGCCGGCTTCCAGCTCGCCGTCGGTCCAGCCGAGGAACACGACGTCGCCCTCACCGCCGAGCGCTCTCGATGCGGCCCGCTGCTCGTCCTGGCGGATACGCACGAGGCTGGCGAGGTCCTCGGACGGATCCCAGGAGCCCTTGGCGCCGTCGGTGCACACGAGATGTCGGATGCGACAACCGGCCGATGCCCACTTGGCGAGCGTGGCGCCGCAGCCGAACTCGATGTCGTCGGGGTGGGCACCGACCGCGAGCGCGCACCCGGGGGTGGCCAGGTTCGACCCGGTCTGTGCGTCCGACCTCTCCTCCGACAGCGATGTCACAGGGTTCTCAGGACCGGCAGCGCCCGTAATTGAGATCGGCTGGCTGGTCCACGTCCCACGCCAGGAGTGGCTCGTCAACGACCCGGAGCGGCAGGCCGAGACGGCGCGCCTCGTGCTCGTGGCGCACGAACGAGCCCGGTCCGTACGAGAACCTGAAGCCGACCGCGGTGGGCACGCACGCCACGTTGGTGCCGTCGTGATGGCGGTCGGGGACGAGCGTCACTCCCGCGAAGCGACCGACCCAGGTGAGATCGGCGGCGAGCGGCAGGTCGCCGTGGGCGACGGTCACGCGCACCGCTCCGGCGGCGCCGAGGCGACTGACGCCAGCCTCGACGGCCCTGTTCAGTCCCCGCTCCGGCTCCCAGATCACCAGCGCGCCCCGCTGACGGGCCCACACGGCGACGTCGTTGTCGTCGCACACCACCGCGACGGGAAGCGTGCCAGCGGCGGCCACGACGCGCTCGGCCATGGACCGGGCGAGGCTGGCACGCTCCGCCGGGGGAAGGGCGGGAGCCAGGCGTCGCTTGGCTTCGGCGAAGGCCTTTACCGGCACGAGCACGGCCTCCGGACCGATGTTGAGGGCGCCCGGCGGCGGTTGACCCTGCTGTCCCGGCGATGAGCTCACGCCCTCGCGTCCCACCCAGCCAGTCTAGGGCCGGCCCGGGAGGCCGGCCGAGGAGATAGCCCGCAGGCGCTGCTGCGCCTAGGGTGGCGGTGTGGTGACCAGGGTCGCAGTCATCTGGGCGGGCTCGTGGGGCACAGCGGTGGCGGCGCTCGTCGCCACCAATGTCCCCGCGACCCTGTGGGCCAGGCGACCCGAGCTGGCGCAGGAGATCGCCGTCGACCACGTCAACGGCTCGTACCTGCCCGGCATCCAGCTTCCGGGCCGCCTGGCTGCCACGGCGTCGCTCGAGGAGGCGGTCGCCGGTGCCGACGTGGTGGTGATGGGTGTCCCGTCGCACGGCTTCCGGAGCGTGATCGCGGACCTGGCACCACACCTCGGCGCCACCACCCCCGTGATCAGCCTGGCCAAGGGAATCGAGCAGGACT
>DASXYV010000523.1:0-1927 GCA_036502305.1 Acidimicrobiales bacterium | reverse complement strand
GAGCTCCAGCGCCTCGGCGTCCTCGTCGACCGCGACGAGGACGGTCACCTGCTGCAGATCTTCACCGAGAACGTCGGCGACCGTCCCACGCTGTTCTTCGAGATCATCCAGCGCCACGGGGCCCGGGGCTTCGGGGCCGGCAACTTCAAGGCCCTGTTCGAGGCGATCGAGGCGGAGCAGGCCAGACGGGGCAACCTCTAGGTCCTCGGACGATGGTCGCCTCGCCCTCGTGGGGGGTGGCGGCGGTAGATTGAGCTGGTGCCCCGGCGTTACTGGCTCGAGACTTTGGGCTGCCCCAAGAACGATGTCGACTCGGCGAAGCTGGCCGGCACCCTCGAGTGCGATGGGCTGATCCCGGCCACCGAGCCCGAGGATGCCGACCTGCTCGTCGTCAACACCTGCGCCTTCATCGAGGCTGCCCGCGAGGAGTCGATCGAGACCGTGCTGGCCCTGGCCGGCGCCCGGCGACCTGGGGCGCACGTCGTCGTGACGGGCTGTCTGGCCGAGCGCTACGGCGACGAGCTGGCGAGCACCCTCCCCGAGGTCGACCGCGTAGCCGGGTTCGGGGTACCGGTCAGCCTGTCGGCTCCACCCGTCCCCAGCCTCGATCTCCTCAACCTCCGGCGTCCGCCGGCCAGCGCGCCCTGGGCGTACGTGAAGGTGGCCGAGGGCTGCGATCGGGCCTGCGGGTTCTGCGCCATCCCGTCGTTCCGGGGGCGGCAGCGGTCCCGCACCGAGGGGGCGGTGCTCG
This sequence comes from Acidimicrobiales bacterium, assembly GCA_036502305.1. Lineage (GTDB taxonomy): Bacteria > Actinomycetota > Acidimicrobiia > Acidimicrobiales > AC-9 > AC-9. Next base: position 1,176 of record DASXYV010000523.1, on the reverse strand, counting down.
AGGAAGTCGAAGCCCTCGGGGTGCGCGAGGTCGTGCTGGTCGCCCAGGATCTCGCCTCCTACGGGCGGGACCTCGGCCGGTCCGGTGCCATCGTCGGACTGATCGAGCGGGTAGGCGAGCTGGTCGAGCGGACGCGTCTGTTGTACCTCTACCCGTCCGAGCTCGACGATGGCCTTGTAGATGCCATCTGCGGCACCGGTGTGCCCTACTTCGATCTCTCCCTCCAGCACGTCTCCCGGCCCCTCCTGCGCCGGATGCGCCGGTGGGGCGACGGCGAGCGCTTTGCCCGCCGCATCGCGGACATCCGGGCACGCGAGCCTTCGGCGGCGTTTCGGTCATCGTTCATCGTCGGCTACCCGGGGGAGACCGAGGGGGACCACGATCGGCTGATGGAGTTCCTGGGCGAGGTCCGGCTCGAGTGGGCCGGCTTCTTCACCTACTCGGCGGAGGAAGGCACGTATGCCGCCGGTCTCGACGAGCGGGTGCCGCCGGGACTGGTCGGCGAGCGCCTGGGCGAGCTGTCGGAGCTGCAGGACCAGATCACGGCGAGCCGCCGGGCCGAGCTCGTCGGCGAGACCGTCGAGGTGCTGGTCGATCGGGTCGGTGTCGGACGGTCCCACCGTGAGGCGCCCGAGATCGACGGTGTGGTGGGTGTGCCACACGATCTCCGCCCCGGAGACCTGGTCGACGTGGTGGTGACGGGGTCGGCCGGCCCTGACCTGGAGGCGACCCCGTGAAGTCGGTGGGTCCCGGCACGTACGGGCCCTCGGCCCTGGCCACGCCGGCCAACGCCGTCACCGTCGCCCGCCTCCTGGCCACGCCCGTGCTGCTGGCGCTGGTGCTCGCCCTGGGCGCGTCGTGGGTGACTGTCGTCGTGTGGGCGGTCCTGGCGGGCACGGACGGCCTCGACGGCTGGGTGGCCCGCCGCCATGGCGCGACGCGCTCGGGCGCGTTCCTCGACCCGCTGGCCGACAAGTTCCTCGTGGTCGGTGCCCTCGTCGCCCTGGTGGCGCGCGGTGAGATCTGGTGTGTGCCGGTCGCCCTCATCGCCGGGCGCGAGCTGGGCATCAGCGCCTACCGGGTCGTCGTCGGCCGCCGCGGCGTCTCTGTGCCGGCCCGATGGACGGGCAAGGCGAAGGCTTGGGCCCAGGACCTTGCCGTCGGTCTGGCCCTGCT